>CAWUOE010000699.1:0-1884 GCA_963923355.1 uncultured Gemmataceae bacterium
CGCAGCGTGGAGTCGGGCGGAAAAAACCGGCACCGGTGGGTGGCGGAGCTGGGACTGCAGGCGGCCAGCGGTTTGGAGCACGCGCACCAGATGGGCGTGGTGCACCGCGACATCAAACCGGCCAACCTTCTTCTGGACGGGCGTGGCCAACTGTGGATTGCCGACTTCGGTCTGGCACGCGTGAGCCAGGACCCGGGGCTGACTCGCACCGGCGAGATTTTGGGCACGCTGCGTTATGCCAGCCCGGAGCAGGCCCTGGGCAAGCCCGGGCTGGTGGACCACCGCAGCGATGTCTATTCGCTGGGAGCGACCTTGTATGAGTTGTTGACGCTGCATCCGCTGTTCGGCGGCAGGGACCGCAACGCGCTGCTGGCCCAGATTGCGCAGGACGAGCCGGTGGCCCCACGGAAACTCGACCCCACCGTGCCGGTGGAGTTGGAGACGATCGTGCTGAAGGCCTGCTCGAAGGAGCGGGACGACCGGTATGGTTCGGCGCGCGAGATGGCGGAGGACCTGAGGCGGTTTTTGGACGACCGCCCAATCCTGGCCAGGCCCCCCTCGCTGGTGGAGCGGGCCGCCCGTTTCGGCCGGCGTCATAAAGGGATTGCGGTGACCGGACTGGCGGCATTGGGCATCCTGCTGGTGGGATTGTCCGTGGCAACGGTGCTGGTGGGGAACGCCTACAAGAACGAGCGCATCAAGGCGGACGAGGCCAACCAGCAACGTGAATTGGCGGAAAAGAGCTTCCGCCAGGCTCGCGAGGCGGTGGAGCAACTGGTCAGCATAAGCGAGGAGCAACTGGCCAACATCCCGCCCTTGGAACCGGTGCGACGGCGGATGCTGGAAGCGGCGCTCACCTACTACGAGGATTTCCTTGACCAGGCCCAGGACTCGCAAGACCCCGCCTTGGAGCAGGAACTGGAGGCCAGCCGCACCCGGGTGCGGACCATTGTGGCGGAGTTGACTTCGCTGGCAGGGGCTGCGCAGTTCCGGTATCTGGCCGACCCGAAGGTTCAGAAGGAACTGGGGCTGGATTCGGAACAGGTGGCGTTGGTGCGCAGCACCGAGGAGCGTTTCCGCGGTATGTTCCGCAGGGGGCCCGGCGGCCAGCAGGCCGAGAGCGAACGTGAGCGGATCGCGATGGCGCGCGAGCAGGAATCTGTCATGAAGGGGTTGCTGAATCCGGCGCAGCAAAAGCGGTTTGAGGAGATTTTGCTGCAACTGAGGGGGCCGATGGTGTTTGCCGACCCTGAGGTGGCTGAAAAGCTGGGACTCACGACCGACCAGCGCCGGGAAATACGGTCTTTGCTGGACCGCTCCCTGGCTGGGAGGGTTTTCGGCGGCGGGCCGATGAACCGGGAGCCGAGGCGGGATGCGGGCGGACCGGGTGACCATGGTCCTTTTCGCGGGGGAGAATTCGCTCCCGGCCGTGACGGGCCCAAGGGGCCGGGAGGCTTGGGGCCGTTCGGCGAGGTGGTTCTTGGCCAAATCAACCGGGATGCCCTGGCTATTCTCACTCCCGATCAGCAGGTGACCTGGACCCAAATGACCGGAAAGCCGTTCAAGCTGGCGCGGGGTCCGGGAGGTGGAGGTTTTCCGGGTGAACCAAGGGGCGAACGGGGGCCGGGAAAACGAGACCAGCGGCAGTGAGTGGATGATTGCCCGGAGAATAATAAATATTTGATCTTTTAAAGGGAGTGTGTGCGATGCAGGGATGGATCAATGCGGGATGGTGCCGAAGCGTGATGGTCTGGGGTGTGGCGACGCTGATCGGGGGGCAGTCTTTGGCCCAACCGCCCGAAGGGTTTCAGCCTCCCGGCGGACCGGGTGGTTTCCCGCCGTTTGGTCCGGGAGGGCCCCCCGGTTTTGGCGGACCGGGCGGGC
>CAWUOE010000700.1:0-1881 GCA_963923355.1 uncultured Gemmataceae bacterium
GTCAGGGCCCTGCGACCCACCTTGGTGTGGTCCGCCACAACGATCACGCGCTCGGCCCGGCTCATCATGGCCCGTTCGGTCTCCACGAGCAGCAGGTTGCTGTTGAACAGGCCCTGCTCGGTGATCCCGCCCACCGACAGGATGGCCACATGGGCGTGGAGGTCTTCCAGCATCCGGATGGTGCTGCTTCCAAGGGCCACACCTGTGCGGGGGTAGACATATCCGCCCAGCACCACGAGATCGCTGCCGGGATTGCTGGCGAACATGTGCGCGATCGGCAGGCTGTTGGTCAGTACCTGGACCCGTTTGCCCGACCCGAGGAGGTCACGTGCGACCTCGAGGGTGGTGGTGCCCCCGTCCAGAAGCACGGTGTCACCGTCCTGGATCAATCCTGAAGCCAGTTCGCCAATCCAACGTTTCTCTTCCAGCTGCCGACAGGAACGATCCTCGAGCGGAGGAAGCGGTGCGCCATCCTGATTCCACACGGCCCCACCGTGGGTGCGACGCAGGTAGCCCATTTGGTGGAGGTGTTCGAGGTCGCGACGGATGGTGGATTCGGAGACATCAATCTTCCGTGCCAGATCCTGCAGCGAGGCGAAGCCGTAGGTGCTGATCAGGTCCCTGAGTTTTTGCCGTCGTTCCTCGACCAGCATGGAACTCTCCTGGAACCTTGGGGAGAAGCCTTCCCCTATCACCACGCCAAAAGTTTGGCGAGCGTGCTTGGTCGAATTTGACTAAAATCAGCCAATATCTACCACTTCTTAATGGAAGATTATGGCTGAATAGTTGGCCTGTCAATCCTATAGTGCCTGAATTATCTCAATGGTGAGCGCAGAAAAGCTTTCTGAAATTGCCAAAAACTGGCAAGGATGCAGGGTAACCGCCTTAAACTGCCCAGCCGTTACAAACGTTGCAGCTGAAAATTTTGGCACCTCCCCGCCACAGGGTGAAACGGGAAGAATGACGGAGGGTTTCAAGCCCTTGGGAAGCGGTCAGGTGGGCCGTTATGATGAATGAGCAAATTGCTATGCATCCACGTTGCCGCGAGCCGCGGTGATTTGTGTCGCATACCGGGCAATGGACCCGCAAACGGGACAAATCTGCCCGATTCGCCCTCGGATTTTTGAAGGATTTTTCCAATCATGGCCCAGCATGTTGAGAACGGTGATCAGGCAGGAACCCCACAGTCCGGCTCGGACATTTTCGTGCAATGCCTGATCAACCATGGCGTGGACCACATGTTCGCCTACCCTGGCGGGGCCAGCATGCCCCTGCACCAGTCTCTGACCAAATACGCCGACCGTATTCGCACCATTCTGCCCCGCAACGAGCAGGGTGGCGGTTTTGCCGCCCAGGGATACGCCCGAACCACCGGCAAGGTGGGGCTTTGCATGTCCACCAGCGGTCCTGGCGCCACGAATTTTGTCACCTGTCTCGCTGACGCGAAGATGGATTCCATCCCCATCATTGCCGTCACCGGTCAGGTGAGCACTCCGGTCATCGGCACCGACGCTTTCCAGGAAACTCCGATTGTGGAGGTTTGCCGCCCCATCACCAAGCACCACTATCTGGTCACCAAGACCGAGGACATCCCCCGCGTGGTGAAGGAGGCCTTTCATCTGGCCGTGACCGGTCGACCCGGGCCGATCATCATCGACTTGCCCAAGGATGTGCAGACCCGGAAGATTGTGCCGGATTACGATCCGCCGATGAACCTGCCCGGATACAAGCCGGAGCGCCGCGCCACCCGCAAGGAGTTGGAGCAGGTGCTGGAAATGCTGAAAGCTTCCTCGCGGCCGATCATCTATGCCGGTGGTGGGGTAGTGCAATCTGGGGCCTCGGACAGCCTGCGGGCTTTTGCCGAAAAGGCCGGTATCCCGG
>CAWUOE010000701.1:0-1879 GCA_963923355.1 uncultured Gemmataceae bacterium
CCAAGAATCAGGCCTGGTATTCCCGCTTGGTGAGGATGCCGGGCTGGGGCACCGGGTACTTGCCGTTGGCGTAGGCCTTCACCGGGGCGGGGCCGTCGATCACGAGCTTGTCCACATCGGGGGCGAACTCGTGGTCGCAGTTCAGCATCTCCTCGTAGGTGACCGGACGGCCGGTGTGGGCGGCCATGCGGCCCATGGCGGTCACCAGGCTGGCCTCGGTGCCCCGCTTCACCTCGTTGTAGGGCTTGTCGTTGCGGATCGCGTCGACCAGGTGATCCCATTCCAGTTGGTAGGGATCGGGTTCCTCGCCATAACCCCAGACCTGGTTGGCCTTGGTCATGTTCTGGCCCTTGAAGATCCGGGCGCGGGACGGGGCGTGGCCGGCGATGGAGATGATCGCGGAACCCTTCGACCCGTGGGCGAAGCTGGCAAACTGCTGTTCACAACCATTGATGGTCCGGCCCTCCATCATGAACTTCGACCCGTCGCCGAAGGTGTACTCGACGTGGTAGTTGTCGAAGTTCTGGTCGATGTAGTCGCCGCGGTAGTGGCGGCCGCCGCTGGCCTGCGCCTTCACCGGCCAGGCGTCCTTCATCCAGCAGCACTCATCGATGTTGTGGATGAGGTAGTCGCTGAAGGAGCCACCGGAGGCCCACAGGAAGCTGTGGAACCGCCGAATCTGGTACGACAGCTCGCTGACATCGTTCGGCTTGGGCAGCGAGAAGCCGCTGGCCACCGGCCCGTGCTGGCGGTAGGCGCGCATCAGGATGATGTCGCCGATCTGGCCGTCCTTGATCCGCTTGAACAGCTCGCCGCGGGCGTCGCAGTGGCGGCACATCAGGCCGATGCCCACCTTGAGGTTCTTCTTCTTGGCCTCCTCGCCCAGGGCGAACATCTTCTTGGAGGTGGGGCCGTCCACGGTGACGGGTTTCTCCATGAACGCGTTCAGGCCCTTCTCGATGGCGTAGGTGAAATGCACCCAGCGGAAGGCCGGCGGGGTGGCCGAGATGATCACATCGCCCGGGCGCAGGCAGTCCATCGCCTTCTTGTAGCCGTCGAAGCCGATGAACTGGCGCTCCTTGGGCACATCGACCCGGCTCTCCTGCCCGGCCTCCTTCATCGCGGCGCTGATCGACTTGTGGCTGCCTTCCATCTTGTCGGGGAACACATCGGCCATGGCCACCAGCTTGATGGGGCCCTTGGTGCGCAGCGCATTCAGCGCCGCGCCGGTGCCGCGCCCGCCGCAGCCGACCAGGGCCACGCGGATCTCGTTCTCCTCGGCGGCGTGCACGAACGGGACCGACAGGCCCGCGAAAGCCGTCGCGGCCACGGAACCACCCGCCGCCTGCATCACCGAGCGCCTTGAACTCTTCATGGTTGCTATCTCCGGGTAACCGGGCGCGAGCCGCCCCGCGACCGTAACACCCCGCGTTTCCCCACCGACGCCGTGTCCCAATCCCGGTAGATCGCCCCGTCGGGCCTGCAGGGCCGTGGATGGGGCGGGAGAGGATGAAAAACAAGCCGGTGCGCCCTGACACAGGGCCTCAGGCGGGCATCTCCCCATGTTGACGGATCAATGGGGGCGACTCAACCATTTTTTTCCATTAAAAACCAATCAGGTCACCCCGCCTGAAGTCATTTCCGGAACCCCCATGATCGAACCCATCCGTCACGCCCTGCTGCAAACCGCCGGCCTGGACACCCTCCGGCCGGTGGCGGGGGTGGCCGTGGTGGACGGACTGGGCAGGCTGGCCCTGGTTTACAGCTCCTACGGGGGCCAGGGCTGGCATTTCCCCAAGGGGGGCATCGACGAACACGAGACCGCCATCGAGGCGGCCCTGAAGGAACTGGCCGAGGAAGCCGGCCTGGTGGCCCGGCC
>CAWUOE010000702.1:0-1862 GCA_963923355.1 uncultured Gemmataceae bacterium
CCAGCAAGACTCCCTGGCAGACCTGCAGGTGGTCGTGATCGGCCCGGTCGGCGCCCCCGGTGAAAAACCCAGGGCCGACGAGAAAACGGTGCTCGATGTCGATGACGCCCCGCCCTCCTCACCCCTGGGCCGCCTGCTCCTCCGCGTCACCGATCCCGCTCCAACCACTTTCACCCCGCCCGCCGAGGGCGACTACCTCATCCGCGTCCGCAGTCGCACCTCCGCCTTCACCGCCGGCCCGCGGCATTTCTACCGCATCACCCTCGGCGCGCCCGAACCCGGCTTTGTCGCCGCCTCGCTGCCAGCCAGCCAATACCGTCCGGAAAACATCTCTCTCCCCCGCGGAGGCACCACCGCCCTCCTCGTCGGCATCTGGCGACTCGATGGCTTCGCCGGACCGGTCACCATCCTGCCCGAGAACCTGCCCGTCGGTGTCTCCTGCCAGCCGCTGGTCATCCCCCCCGGCATGGACAAGGGCCACCTGGTCTTCTCCGCTTCAGAGGGCCCCGCCCCTCCCCCGTGGAAGATCACTCTCACCGCCCAGGCGGAATCCGCGGGCAAATCGCTCCGCCAGCCTGTCCACTGCCTCACCTACCAGCGCCCCGTCACCGCCGGCCAAGCCAATTTGCTGCCACGTGTCAGGGCCTGCCGCGATCACTGGCTCTCGGTCACCCCCCAGGGTGATCCCAATCCTCTCCTCGCCCCGCCGCTCCGCCTCGCCGCCCGCCTCGACCAGCCCGCCATCTCCCCCGGCGGCAAGGCCAACCTCATCATCAAGCTCGACCGCCTCGTCAAGGAGCCCAAGGCCGAGGTGTCCATCCAGTCGATCGAGATGCCCGCCAACTTCATCAACAACAACACCGCCGTGAAGATCCCGGGCGACAAGATGGAAAGCTCCATACCGGTCACCGTCCCCACAGGCCTGCCCTTCGGCGACTACCCCGTCGCCATCCGCGCCCAGCTCGCCATACCCTTCAACAAGGACCCGATGGCCAAGGAAAAACCCGCCACCTCCCGCGTCGAATGGGCCCAGCCCGTGGTCATCCGTGTGGTGCCCAAGGAACTTGCCAAGGCCACCGTCCCGGCTCCCGCACCCGTGAAGAAAGGCAGCCGGGGCGAAATGGCCATCGGCCTCGAACGCCTGCACGGCTTCACCGGCCCCCTGCAGTTGGCACTGGTCCCCCCCATGGGTGATTTGGCCAAGGGCCTCAAACTCACGGTCGCCGATGTCGCCCCCGGCCAGAAGGAAACCAAAATCATCATCGAGGCCGCCCCCGACGCGGCCCCCGGCCTGCGCAAGGACCTCAAGCTCAAGGTCACCGGTCAATGGACGAACGGCAATCTGCCCATCAGCCAGGAAATCGCGTTTTCGGTGGAGGTGAAACCATGAAACCCGCGTCGTTGCGTTCGCTTTTCGCCTGTGGCGCCCTCAGCCTGACAGCTTTCCTGCCCAGCCTCCGGGCCCAGGAAAAGGATGCCAAGGACAAGGCCCCCATGCAGCCCATCCCGGTGGTGGACCTGAAGCGAACCACCCCGGTGGTCTACGAGAACGAGGTCGAGCCCATCCTCGCCCGCAAATGCGCCTTCTGCCACTCCGGAAACATCAAAGAAGGCCAGCTCGATCTCGGCTCCCACGCCGCCCTCATGAAGGGTGGCCGCAAGGGCCCCTCCGTGGTCGCTGGCAAGGGGGCGGAAAGCTCCCTCTACAGGCTGTCCGCCCGCACCCACAAACCGTTCATGCCACCCAAGGGGGAGGAACCCCTCACCCCCGGCGAGCTTGCTCTCGTCAAACTGTGGATTGACCAGGGCGCCAAACCGCCCACCACCGTCAAGACACGCCCCAAGGTCGTTCTCAATGCCCC
>CAWUOE010000703.1:0-1861 GCA_963923355.1 uncultured Gemmataceae bacterium
TGCCGGGCCCAACGCTCGCCGTACCGCGGGCTGGCCAAAAGACTGTCCACCACCCGCTCATAGGCATCCGCCCGCATGTCCGTCTCAAACGCCCGCATTTCCTCATAGGTCGGTGGCAGCCCGGTCAAGTCCAGGGTCACCCGGCGCAACAGGGCGGCCCTGTCCGCCGGCGGGGCCATTTGCCAGCCTTTTTCAGCCAAACGCTTGCCGATGAAATGGTCCACCGGATGCTCTCCGGAGGGCACGTCCGTTTTTCGCAGCGGCTGCAGACTCCACAGATCCCGGCCACCCCGCGTCTCGGTGGATAGTTCATAGGGGTCAAGCACCCGTCCCGCAGGCCAGGGGACTCCCGCTTTCACCCACGCCGACAGGATCGTTTGCTCCCCGGGGGGTAGCGGTCGCGCCTTCCCTTTGGCCGGCGGCGGCATCGTACCCGCCACCACCCGCTCCATCAGCAGGCAGTCCTGGCTATCCATCCGGCTCAACGGGTCTCCACTGCGTCCACCCGCGCGAAGTCCACCCGGCGTGGCCAGGTTCAGCTTGCCGGCCGGATCATCCCCCGCATGGCATTCCAAGCACCGCCTCACCAGGATGGGGGCGACCTGCCTTTCAAAATCAGGCGGCTGACCCAAAACCAGCAATAGCAGCGTCAGCATCGCGAAACCTCGGGGGGCGGGACTCCCAGAATAACATGGTCAGCCGGGCATTTCAGCCGCCCGCCTGCTTGACACCTCCCGCCCCGGCAAGGACGATGATTTTATCCCTCCCAGCTTCCCATGAAGCACACCATGCGGCTTGCCTTTCTCATCCTTTGCGGTTGGTGTGCCTTTCTGCCGGGTGCCATCCAGGCGGACGGTCCTGACACACGCCCTGAAAAACCCTGGTGGGCCTTTTCTCCCCTGCATGCACCCGCACTCCCACGGGTGGAAAACACGCCCCATCCTGTGGATGCTTTCATTCGGCATCGTTTGGCGCGGGAAGGCCTCTCCCCATCTGGGACTGCAGACCGTCGCACCTTGCTGCGCCGTCTCAGCATCGACCTGACCGGCCTGCCCCCCACCCCGGCCGAACTGGCGGCCTTCCAGGCTGACCAATCACCGGATGCGTATCAACGCCAGGTGGAGCGCCTGCTGGCCAGCGCCCACCATGGCGAACGGATGGCCCAGCATTGGCTGACCTTGGCCCACTACGCCGATTCCCACGGCCAGGACCAGGACCGCGCTCGCCCCAACGCCTGGCCCTACCGTGATTACCTGATCCGTTCGTTCAACGCCGACAAGCCCTACAGCCGCTTCATGCAGGAGCAGGTTGCCGGTGACACGCTGTTCCCCGATTCGTCCGAGGCCATCGTGGCCACCGGCTTCCTCGCCGCCGGCCCGTGGGATGAAAGCGGCCTGCGCGACATCCGCGAAGACGCCATCGACCGTATCGCCGCGCAATACCTCGACCGCGATGACATCGTCAGTTCGGTGGGCTCGGTCTTCCTCGGCCTCACCGTCGGCTGTGCCCGCTGCCACGACCACAAGTTCGATCCCATTCCCCAGGATGACTACTACGCCTTGCAGGCTGTATTCGCCGGCACCGACAAGGCCGAGCGCGCCTATGAGCCCGATCCCCAGATCGCCGCCAAACGGAAAGACCTCACCACTCGCATCGCCGCCATCCGCACCCTGTCCGACCAGGCCGCCCTTGCCCATCCCGAAGCTACCCGCCTGATGGCCCAACTGCAGGCCCGCCACGCCGAGGCTGAAAAGAATTGGCTCATCCCCGATCCGGTGGGGGCCACCAGTGCACAGGGTGCCTCGCTGCGCGTGCTGCTCGATCGTTCCATCCTGGCCTTGGGCAAGCGGCCGGAGAAAGA
>CAWUOE010000704.1:0-1846 GCA_963923355.1 uncultured Gemmataceae bacterium
GGGCCACGGGCGGCGCGTTCTCATCGCAGTTCAAAAGGATCGTCTCGCCGTTCAGGTGCACGGATTTCTCGGTGCGCACGCGCAGCTCGCTGGCGCGGATCCGCACCGGACCGGCCGAGTCCAGGTCGATCGACCGGGAGGAACTCAGGCGCAGGTCGGCGCCCCGCACGCGGACAATCGGACCCTCGGCGGTGAGGGCGATCTCCACCTCCACCTCGCCAGCGGGGGAAATGACCTGCAGCCGCTCGTTGTCGGTTCCGGTGGCCGGGGTCAGGGCGAGCGTGCGGCCCGAGGAAAGGGGCCTGGGAAGGGAAAGCCCGGTGGCCTTGTCCCGGCCAGGGGACACGGGCGCGGGAGGCGCCGCCTTGCCGGTTCGTCCACGAGCCCTGCCACCCATCCCGATCCTCCAACTCAAACTAGGTCCATGGAACCTGTGGCCCCCGATTGCGGGGATCAGGCCATCGATTTGGGTGGCACCACGTACAGCGTGAACTGGATCTTGCAGGTCTTGCCCAGGACGCTGAGCGGGAGCACCTGCTTGTCCTGGATGGTGCCCTGGACCTTGGTCTCGTTGAAGCGGATGGCCAACCCCAGCGTCTTGCGCACCTCGTCCCATTCGGGCGTGGCGATATCCCGTGCCAGCTGGAAGTAAGTGACCCCGGGGGGCAGCACACGGGGCGGGGAACTGATGGGGTTGAAGCGGAGCCCGGCCTTGCCGGCCCGAAAGATGCCGTCCACCTGTTCGGCGCTGCCCACCTTCATGTCCAGCACGCCGGCCTGGGTGATGATCTTCACCACCTCCTCGGTGGACAGGTCCGACTGCACGCCGATGAACATGCCGAAGGTCGGCTCCATCCACGATGGCTCGAGCGAAACCTGCATCCGCAGGCCGGCGCCGATGAAGGGACGCTCCTTGTACTCGGGTTCGACCACGCGCTCGAGGTATTCCTCGATGATCCTTCGCAACGGCAGGAAGCTGCGGTGGGGCTCCAGGTGGAAGTAGGCGGGCAGATCGGGCGCCATGCGGGTTTCTCCGAACAGGGCCAGGTCCCCGGCGATGCGGCACAATTCGAGGTAGGCGATCCGGGTGGACGACCCGGTGTCGCCGGTCAGTGCCCGCAGCGCCCCGAGCGAGCGGTTCAGCGCCGAAAGCTGGCCCAACAGCAGCGGCTCGCGGGCCCCCAGACCCATCCCGCCGGCGTTGAGCTGCCCCGCCACGCCGGAGATCTTGCGGCCGACCCGGTTCATCAGGGATTCGATGACCCCCGCACCCAAAGGCTGATACGCGGCGGGAAACAGCACGGGTGGGAAGAAATCGGGATCGAGCTGGGGCGCGGCGTCCACCCGGGTGGATTTGTTGACGCGGGCCAGCGGAAGGACGGACAGGCCATCGGTACTGTCCGCCTGGGTGACCAGGCGCAGGCCGGGTCGGCGCACCTGCACGGGCTCGGGACGCAGGCCGTCGTTTTCGTCCTCCAGGGTCACCTCCTCCACCACGGCGCGGGGCAGGGGGGAGGTGCCGGGCGAACCGGCATTGGCACGGCCCAGGCTGAGCAGCGGCAGGGCCAGCGACACCGTCACCTGGTTGTCGCGCGCCAAAATGTCCCGGAACTGGACCGACAGGCCGGCCGAGTCATCGGGAACGGAGATCAGGGTTCCATCGGGCAGGAGCGCCCGCAGGGAGCGCAGGTTGAAGGTACCGTTGGCCAGGGCGTCGGGGTCGATATCCATCGAGGCGATGCCGCAGTCCTGCCCCAGGCCCAAACGCCCGGCCCGGGCCGCCAGCCCTTCCGAATAGCGTTCGGATGCCTGGAAATGGTGGGGCCTGAGGAACAGTCCCTCCTGC
>CAWUOE010000705.1:0-1839 GCA_963923355.1 uncultured Gemmataceae bacterium
TCTTCGGGGGATGGCTGGTCTACGATGCGATCTGGCGCTCCCCCCTCGGCAAGAACACCGCCGTCGCCACCGCCTTTAGCCTGATCCTTCTCTTTACCGCCGCCTACTTCTACGGGCAAATCTTCAACGGCCGGGCCCTTTACCTGCAGATCGGCGCGATGATGGGCACCTGGATGTCCGCCAACGTCCTCATCCACATCATGGGCAACCAGCACAAGTTCATGCGTTCGCTCCGCCAAGGCAAACCGTACGACCCCGCCTACGGCAAACGGGCGAAGTCCCGCTCCCTCCACAACCACTACATGACTTTCCCCGTGCTTTTCCTAATGCTCAGCGCCCACTTCCCTTCGCTCCACGCCGCGGAATGGAATGTCCCCATCCTCGCGGTTTTGGTCATCGCCCTCATGACCGTGAAATATCTGATGAACACCCGTTACTGGTTCCGTGGTTGGCTCCCGTCCGTTTTCGGCACCGTGGCAGTGGCTTCGCTCCTCATCGGAATTTTTCTTCATCTCCCCCCGCTCCGGGGTCTCTCAGCCACCGGGGTGCCCATGGATCCCCTCGTCGCAGAAGGAAAAAAACAGTTCCAGACCCTGGGTTGCGGAGCCTGCCACATGCAGGGCTCCGCCCAACTCGCCCCCACCCTCTACGGAATTTTCGGCCATACCCAGGAACTGGCCGACGGCTCAACCGTGATGGTGGACGATTCCTACCTCCGGACTTCCATCCTCCAGCCCCAAACACACGTGGTGAAGGGTTACGCGGCCGCCATGCCGGTCTACGGTCCGATGCTGAACGACAGCCAGGTCACGGCGCTCATCGCCTACATCAAATCCCTCACCCCGCCGAAATAACCGCCGGCTTATTTGACGCTCAGCACTCCCTTCATGCCGGAGGTGTAGTGCGCGGGAAACGTGCACAGATAACTGTAAAATCCGGGCTGAGCCGGAGCGTTGAATTCGATCGTCTGCGACTCACCCGGCCCCAACAACCGTGTGGCGGCAAGAATGTGGGAGCGGAAATCGGGAGCGATGTAGTCGTCCGCCTGCCGGACCTGGCTTTCGGCCACAAACTTTGCGAGATCAATCTGGTTATCGACCAAGACAAGGTTGTGCCCCATGGCAATCTTGGGCATCGAGCCCGTATTCCGAAGAGTGAGACGGATCGGTTGACCCGCTTTCGCCTCAATCTGCGTCACGCTGTACTTCATCTGGTCGTTGGCCGTGATCTCCACCTCCAGCGGCCCGGATTGCGAATCCGACCCCTTCCCACATCCGGCCAGCATCCCAACGGCCAATGTTCCTGCCACCACTCCACCCATGAGAATTTTCATCCCTCTCATGCACTTAATTTTGCTCTTTCCGGAGTTTAAATCCACCCCAAATGCCTCTCCTCTAAGCAAGATGGACCACCCTCGGTGCAGGGGCCGGATGTTTGCCAAACAGGCATTAAAGGCATACGATTTTTCCATGGCTACCGCCGCCCCAGCCAAGTCGGCCGCGACTGCAAAAGGCCCGCAACTACCGCCCTACAACCACCAACCTCGCCCCTACAAGGGACCGAGCGCGGAAGAGGTTCTCAAACTTCGCAAAGAGCACCTCACCCCCTCCCTTTTCCACTACTACCGCAAGCCTCTCATGCTCGTGGAGGGGTCGATGCAGTACCTCTACGACGAGAAAGGCCGCCGCTACCTCGACGCTTTCGGCGGCATTGTCACCGTCTCCGTCGGGCATTGTCACCCGGAAGTCCTCGCCGCGGTGGATGAACAGAATCATCTTCTCCAGCACACCAGCACCATTTATCTCCATCCCGGCATCGCCCAGTACGGCAAAGAGCTGG
>CAWUOE010000706.1:0-1826 GCA_963923355.1 uncultured Gemmataceae bacterium
ATCCGATGCAAATGGTACGAGGCAACTGGCTGAAAGACTGGGCAAACTGCTCGACGAGACGCAGATAAGCAGGAGGTTGTCCGGGTTTTGCCGGGGCACCTTGCCAGCCGGTGCCATGGAAACCGACCAAAAAGCGGCGGCCAAGATTCGCGAGGCCCTCAAGGGGTTGTACCGGGCCGATATCTCGAGCGAAAACCTGAGCCTGGATCAGGCCATCAACCTTGCCCTGGCAGCCCAAAGGGTCAAATTGTCTCCCAGGGACAGCGGTTGTGTCCAGGTGCTTTCTCCGGCGATGGCTGCCGGCGAACCGTTTGATTATGTGTTCGTGCTGGGTCTCGAGTCTGGGTGTTACGAGTCCTCGCTCCCCGACCCGTCCCTTTGCCCGCCAGTCGAGCGGGGACGACTGAGGAACCAGTTGGCATCCCATCTCAAGCGCATATGCCATCAGGCCCAGAGGGCGGCATGGCTAATCTGGTCGGAAGCGGACAAGGAGCAGAAGCAGGTGAGGGGGGCCTTCCTCGACGATATCGAGAGGACCTTCGGGGCAACAAGGTTAGCTGAGCTGGTCCCGGATGAGGTGGTCATGCACCGCAAGCCCGTGGATTCCTTCCGCGTCGAGAACGCCCGGGCCTGGTCTGACCGGCTTGATCGGCTGTCACAGGCTGGTGCCACCTCGGCCAACCTTCCCGATCGTCCAGGGTGGTTGCCACGAGTGATGGAACTCGCATGGCCAAAGGCAAGGCATTTTTCCCCAACCCGGCTGCAAAATCACCATAAGTGCCGGTACATGTTCTTCAGCAGTGAGACGGCCGGCTGCCATGGCTTTGACCGCGATGACAATGCCAGGCTTGTAGGGGAGTACATTCACAGGATCATGGAGCTGGCCGTGAAGAAGGACCTGGTGTTTCCTCCTTCGCGGGAATCAATACTTGGCGCGTCGGTAGAGGCATGGCAGGAATTCCACGGGGTGCTTGCGCCCGAAATGAGACATTTTGGGACCGAGTTGGCTGATATGCTTGAAAATTGCAAGGCGCTCAAAGATGTGAGTTGGCAGGCCACATCGGGATCCACCGAGGAATCCCTGAAATTCGCGATGAATGATGCTGATGGAGTTTCCTTCGAGATGCGGCTGCGGATGGACGCCCTCCTGCGAAAAACTTCCGCTGCGGACTCAGCCTCGATTGTCCTGGATTACAAGCGCAGCATGCCAAACCAGGTGGACAGGCAGGTGGCTGACGGCACGCTGCTGGAACCTCTCATTTATCTGGAGGCTGGTCGACAATGCAAGAAAATAGCACTGGACAAACTCGACATGGCCTTCCTGCAGCTGAAGCCTAAAGGAAGCGCGAAGTTGGCATTTGTGCGCGAAAACAATAACTGGCTGGCGAACCCATCAGGAAGGCCCGTGCCCCCCGTCAAAGAACTGCTGGATGTGGTGTCTCGTTCCGTTTCCGAGGTGAGGAGGGGGGTCTACGGCCTCACGGTGCTGGACTCGGAGGAGCATCCGTCCAGGCCTTGCAGTGGGTATTGCCAGTCGCGCCATGTTTGCCGGCACCGCAACCAACCAGTCAAGCTGATGAGGGGATGATGATGTTCGAGCGGTCCTTCGCGTTCGTCAACCAGACACTGAGCCGCGAGCAGTTGCATGCCCTCCGAAGCGAGGGATTTTGCTCGACCATGGCCATTGCCGGTTCCGGAAAAACCCGATTGCTGGCCTCCCAGGTGATCTTCAGGCTGGCCGAGGGAGGTTCCGCCGACCTCTCCGACATGGCGATCATCACTTTCACGAACAAGGCCGGGGCTGAACTGCGGCACAGGATACACCA
>CAWUOE010000707.1:0-1822 GCA_963923355.1 uncultured Gemmataceae bacterium
CCTCACCACCCAGCGCGAGTGGGAGGAGTTGATGGGCGAGAATCCCAGTTGGTTTTCCCGCTTGGGAGGTGGCGCCTCCAAAGTCCGCTCGTTCAACACCATGGATTTGCCGGTCGAGTCGGTTAGCCAGGAAATGGCATGGAAAGCCTGTTCCAAATTGTCAGCCCGGATGGGGACCAGAATCTTTCTGCCCACCGAATGGCAGTGGGAGTACGCCTGCCGCGCGGGCAGCAACACCGATTTTCACCCCACTGCCAACGGCTTGGCCCAGCCCCGCACCTACCAGATTTCCGCGGACGACCCCGGGCAGACGCGCCTGGGAATCGAGGGAAGCACCCATCCCGTGGAGACGCTGCCTCCCAACGCTTTCGGGCTGTATGACATGCACGGAAACGTCGCCGAGTGGTGCGCCGACATGTTTGTCGCCGACCCGGGTCGCACTCTCATCGATCCGTTTTCTCCGAGGGGCGAATCCCCGGTGGCACGGGGAGGTTCCTGGCGGGACCGACCCGAAAACTGCCGGGCCTCCTGGCGCGGACCCGGCATCTTCATGCCATCCACCACCGGGCTTCGTTTCGCCATGGTGGTTGATTGACCCCCGGACTCAGTTTCCGTGGACCATTTGCTGCAGGGCAAGCACCAGGGCCTGTGTTCCTTTTTTGCCCATGCCTTGCGATTGCACGGCAATGTAGAGTTGCTGCGCCAATGCCAATCCAGGCATGAACAATCCCATCCGCCGCGATTCCTCGAGGGCTATACCCATATCCTTGATGAAGTGCTCCACATAGAAACCTGGTTCAAAATCGCCTTTCAGCACCCGGGGCCCGAGGCTGGTCAGTGAAAAACTGCCCGCCGCCCCGCTGCTGACAGACTGAAGGACTTTTTCCACATCCAGGCCGGCACGGAATGCGTAGGTCAAAGCTTCGCACACCCCGATCATGTTCCCCGAGATCAGGATTTGGTTCACCATCTTGGCGTTCTGGCCAGACCCGGCCGGCCCGTGGTGCACGATGATTTTGCCCATGGCCGAAAACAGGGGCTTGACCGCCTCCAGCACTTCGGCCTCACCGCCCACCATGATGGAAAGCGCCGCGTTGCGCGCTCCGATATCCCCACCGGTCACCGGGGCATCAAGACTAAACACTCCCTTTTCTTTGGCCCTGTCGTGGATCTGAACCGCCAGGCTTGGCTTGCTGGTGGTCATGTCCACCAGGATCGTTCCGGGCCGTGCGCCCGCCAGGGCACCGCTAGCGCCCAGAAACACCTCCTCCACATCCGAGGGAAATCCAACAATCCCGAAAACCACGTCGCATTTGCTGGCCAGTTCTCTTGGGCTATCGGCCCATATCGCGCCCCGTTGCAACAGGGCTTCCGCCTTCGACTTGGTGCGGGTGTGCACCACCGCCTTGTAGCCGGCTGCCATGAGGTGCCCGCACATGGAGTTGCCCATCACTCCGGTGCCCATCCAGCCGATAGTGGTTTTTCCAGGTTGCGCCAGTTCGGGCATGACAGAATTCCCCTTTTCAGCCGCAGTTCTGATGATCCCTCTGAATCCACATGATACCCGCAACCTACCGGTCGCCAACTCCGCATGCCCTCAGGCATGTCACCTTGGGCACAATTGCGCCTTTCGGAATAACCGGCCGCCTTTTTGGCTTTGAACCAGGTTATCCCTAAAGCCTCACCCGCAATCATTGGGCAGATTACCTGTACCACCTTTCCTGCCATCGGGCCGGAACAGGGGCGCATTGTCTGGCCACCATCAACAACGGGGTGTTTCATGGCTTGGTCGGCGGTGTTCCGGATCACTCCGTGGTTCCGG
>CAWUOE010000708.1:0-1820 GCA_963923355.1 uncultured Gemmataceae bacterium
GACTCTCGGTGGCTTGGGGACAATCCGGGGCGATGCCCAAAAATCGGGGCAAACCTCCGGCACGGGCTACCTGTGCCATCAACATGGGCCCGTTGCTGTTGCGAATCTTCCCGGGCCCGGGCCTCATGTTCGGGTCGACCAATTCATTGCCCGTGCTGACAATGGCAACCCTTGGAGCGGCGTGCATCCTCACGGCGGTGCGACCGGCTTGCGCCAAAAGGCCGTACTCCGCCGGGCCCAAGGACGTTCCCTCCCGCAGAAGGATGGAACCCGACCGGAATTCCCCGCCGATTTCAAAAAGGTTTTTTCCCGGCTTGAGGTGGCACTGGGCTGTGACGCGTTCGTGTCCGGAATCGTCACCTTCCCAGGTGGCCATTTCCTTGGGAAGGACCCAGGTGGTGTTGTCTGGAACGGGGGCACCTGTCGCTATGTGCCAGGCTTCCCCGGGTTTCAGCATTCCGCCCGGGGAACTTCCGGCTTCGGCACGGCCCGTTATTCTGAAGATGGTCTCGGGGTTGTCCGGCGAGACGCATACGGCAAAACCATCCATCATCGAGCGGGTGAAGGGCGGCATGTCCATGTCCGCCGCGATATCCTCCGCCAATACCATGCCCAATTGGTTGCTCAGCACCGGGCCCAATTCGATCCTGGAAGACGGCAAGGCGTTCGCGATGGTGCGCCAGGCGGTTTCTAGATCCACTGTCATGGTGACTGTTCCAAGCGACCTTGGGAGGTTGGGCCAGACTCAGGCCGGGTCATAACCCAGATACGATTGCAGCCAACGCTCCGCCTCCGCCTGGGAAATGCCTTTCCTCCTGGCGTAATCGGAAACCTGGTCCCGTGTGACCAGGTCGATGGCGAAATATTTCGCCTGGGAGTGGCCGAAATACAGGCCGGAAACCGACGCGGCAGGCACCATCGAGAAGCTCTCGGTGAGGGTCATGCCGGTGCTCTTCTCCGCGTCCAACAATGTCCACAGCGTTGATTTTTCCGTGTGGTCGGGGCAGGAAGGGTATCCGGCCGCGGGACGGATGCCTTCATATTTTTCCCGGATCAGGTCCTCCTTCGACATCTTTCCGGCATCGGGCGCGTACCATTGGCTGCGGGCGACCATGTGGAGGTATTCGGCGAAAGCCTCTGCCAAGCGGTCGGCAATGGCCTTGGCCATGATCCCCTGGTAGTCGTCCAGCTTCGACCGGAAGTGGGCATCCAATTGGTCGGCCCCCTCCCCTGCGGTGACGGCGAAGGCCCCGATATGGTCCGGCAAGCCGGAATCGAGGGGAGCCACATAATCGGCCAGGCAACGGAAAACGGCCGTGCCTGTTTCCGCCTTTCGCTCCCATTGTTCACGCAGCATGTGGAATCTGGCCGCTTCCTTCGAGCGGCTGGCGTCGGTGAACAGGACGATGTCATCACCCACGGAAGCTGCCGGGAAGAATCCGTACACCCCCCGCGCACGCAAGGCCTTTTCCCGGATGATCCGGTCCAGCATTCCCAAGGCGTCCTGGTGGAGCCTCCGGGCCTCCGCACCGATCTTCGGGTCATCCAGGATGGCCGGGAATTTGCCTGTCATTTCCCAGGCCATGAAAAACGGGGTCCAGTCGATGAAGGGGACCAGGGTTTCCAGGGGCAAATCGTCAATCACCTTGAGCCCGATGAAGGCAGGCGCGGGCCGTGGCGGGGTTTTGCCCCATTCAATCTTGAATGACCGTTCCCGCGCCGTCTTCAAATCCACCAGGGTCCGTTCCAGCCTCTGGGAATGGTTGTGCCGGTCCCGTTCCTGGGATACCCGCACCTCTTCCAGGAAACCGTCCTTCTTG
>CAWUOE010000709.1:0-1801 GCA_963923355.1 uncultured Gemmataceae bacterium
AGATCGGCGAGGTTCGGTTTTATCGGGATGCCCTGGAAACTGTTCCGGCGGCATTGGAACGATTGGATGCGAAAGCCAACCTGCTGGCGGGACGGTGGCAGCCCGGCCTGGCTCGCGAGGGATTGGTTGCTGACGCATCCACGGCACATCTGGATGCCCAAGTCAGAAACGGACCGCCCGCAGCCCAGGACGGGCCATCCAACGGGCCTTTGCTGGCGGGAGTGTATCCACGTGAAACGCCGGTGCGTTTCTCCTGCGATCAATCGCGGTTGCGGCTTGAAATACCAGCGGGAGATCAACCCCTTCGTTTTTGCCTTTACACACAAACCGATGGCAAGGGACCGCCATCGATTGCTCTGGCCAACACGGATTTGGACCTGTTGTCGCTGACCAGGGGAGGGCCCACCCGTTGGGGACAGGTGCTGGAAACACGTGCCAAGCCTGGTGACAATCGTGGTCCCTTCGCGGTGGACCTGCTCACCGCACCAGAAACCAATCCTTGGCTTGCCCAGACCCGATTCACCGGACTTGATTTCTTTCCGGACGGCCGGATCGCAATCTGCACCTGGGACGGGGATGTGTGGATGGTGGAACCGGCGGGGGAGGCCCTCCGCTGGAAACGGATCGCCACGGGCATGTTCCAGCCTTTGGGTCTGAGAGTGAAGGACGGGCGAATCCATGTGACCTGCAGGGACCAGCTCACGGTGCTACACGACCTGAACGGGGACGGGGAGACGGATTGGTATCAATGCCTGAACACCGACCACCAGGTGACGGAGCATTTCCATGAATTCGCGATGGGATTGCAGACCGATGCGGAGGGGAATTTCTACTACGCCAAGTCGGCCCGACACGGCCTGAAAGCGGTGGTACCGCACCATGGCACCTTGTTGAAAGTTAGCAAGGATGGCGCGCGAACGGAGATTTTGGCGAATGGATTCAGGGCGGCCAACGGTGTGTGCCTGAACCCCGACGGATCCTTTGTGGTGACCGACCAGGAAGGTTTTTGGAACCCGAAAAACCGGATCAACTGGGTGATGCCGCCCGACTCCCGCAGTGGAGGCAAGCCCCGTTTTTACGGCAACATGTTCGGTTACCAAGATGTCACCGATCCCTCGGACGAGGCCATGGAGCCCCCGCTCTGCTGGATCACCAATGACTTCGACCGTTCGCCTGCGGAATTGCTTTGGGTGGAAAGCACCCCTTGGGGTCCGCTGAATGGATCCCTGCTGAACCTTTCGTACGGCTATGGCAAAGTCTACGTGGTGCCGCATGAGAAAACAGCCAAGGGACGGATGCAGGGTGGCATGGTGGAATTGCCGATCCCCCCGTTTCCCACCGGTGTGATGCGGGGGCGTTTTCAACCAAAAGATGGACAACTGTATGTATGCGGCATGTTCGCCTGGGCCGGCAACGCCACCCACCCGGGAGGTTTCTACCGAATTCGGGCCACCGGGCAGCCAATGCACCTGCCAACCGGGTTGCACGCCCGGAAAAACGGCCTGACCCTCACCTTCACCGAATCACTCGATCCGAAGTCGATCTCACCGGACAACATCGCGGTGAAAGTATGGGGACTGAAACGGACCGCCAACTACGGATCCAAACACTACGATGAGCGACCGCTGAAGGTGACCAAGGCATCCCTTCAGGCGGACGGAAAATCAGTCGATTTGGACCTGGAGGGACTTGCCCCCACCTGGTGCATGGAAGTGGTGTACACCTTCACAGGCGTGGATGGGAAAACCTTCACAGGCAAGCTTCACAACACGATCCATGAGCTACCTGAATAAAACCAGCC
>CAWUOE010000710.1:0-1799 GCA_963923355.1 uncultured Gemmataceae bacterium
GCCGACCGCGCAACCGAGAAGCATTGATGCGACATTGAAACCGGTTCCGATGCTATCGGAGTTGAAGGCCTTCTTCAGGCCATCAACCGTTCCATTGATAACTCCGCTATCGAAGCCGAACAAAAACCCGCCGATGGTGGCGACGAGGCTTATCAGGATAACGAATCCTGTGTTGGTGGTGTCTTTTCTCATGGATAGGGAGGCAGAAAATCGCGAGGCGGTTCGAGCTAAACCGTAGCCGCGTCAAAAACTGAACCAAACCCACAAGCCCAAGCTACTGGCGATAGCGAGGCCAAGCCACAGGCGGTAATTGGCATACCAAGCCACGCACTCGTCAGATTCCGCGAAGGTTGATCCTTGGATGGTTGTGGAGGCGAGTTGTTCGGGGGTTGCGGGTCTTGTAAAAAAGCTTATGGCAATCAGGATCAGCACGCTAATGGCCCCGGCCACCATCGCGCTGTGAGTGAATGGTCGCAGGTAAGGATTATCCATGCAGGGCAGGAAACTGGGCGCGCCAGACTGCATCAGGGAACTGTTCCACATAAACAGGCCGGATATGATCGTGGAGGAGGCAACGCAGGAAAGAACGCCAGCCGTGGTAATGCGCTTCCAGCAAACGCCTAGAAAGAAAATCGCCGCAAAGGGGATCATCATGTAGGACTGCACCGCTTGGAGGTAATCGAACATGGATTTGGCTTTGCCGATGAGGGGGGCCCATGCGGCGCCAAGAATAAAAACGGTCAGCACCGCCAAGCGGCCGACACGAATCTGGGTGGTTGAATCGGCAGCGGGCTTGAACTTCATGAAGATGTCACGAGTCACAAGCGTCGAGATCGAGTTGTAGGTGGCTGAGATATGCCCCATCAGGGCGGCTGCAATACCCGCAACCGTGAGCCCGAGGAGCCCATGAGGCATCAATTTGCCCAGCATGGCGGGGTAGGCCGCATCACTGACCGGCTTGCCTGCGACATCCAACGGCATGGCAAGTTTCCCCTGATGATAAAGCGCGAGCGCGATGATGCCCGGCATCACCAGAATAAATGGTGTGGACAGCTTGAGGAATCCGCAAAAGGTCGCGCCCAGTCGGCCTTCGTTCAGACTTTTGGCGGCAAACACCCGCTGCACCAAGACCTGATCCATCGACCAGTAAAAGGAGCCCACGAGCATGGTCGCCGTCATCATGCCGAACCAAGGCACGGATTCATCTGTGGCCGGCTGGATCATGTTCAGGTAATCACGGCCAGTCTTTGCTTGTGCCATGTCGAGACCGGCCTTCATTCCGTCCCATCCGCCCACGGCATCCAGGCCCATCCAGAGGAGAATAAAACCCGCAACGAGCAGCACGATGGATTGGAGTGAGTCCGTGATGACAACGGCCTTGAGTCCACCTTTCATTGTGTAGATCGCGGTCATCAGGCCGATGCTCCAGATCAAGACGGTCTGGCCTCCAAAGTGCATACCGAAAAGATGCAGACCATTCTGAAGACCGAAGACAGGCATCATGACGAGCGACGCGGCCCAGAGCGAAATGGAGACCTTAGCCAAGACCGAAAGAACGATCATGTAGAGCGAAAAAGTCATCCGCACGGAAGGTCCGAACCGGCGCTCCAAAAACTCGGGAACGGTGTAGATTTTGTTCCGTATGTAGAAGGGCAGAAAAAGCAGGATCAGTGGAGCCAGGCAAAATACAGCCGACCATTCCCAAGCCGCGATGGCGATTCCAACGGCGAAACCACTGCCCGCGAGCGCCACGAAATGCTCGGCAGAGATGTTGGCCGCAAACATTGAGCCCCCGATCA
>CAWUOE010000711.1:0-1793 GCA_963923355.1 uncultured Gemmataceae bacterium
AGGGCTTCCGCCTTGGCGGGTGTGCGGTTCCAGACCCGGACCTGATGCCCCTGGTTTAGAAACCGGCGGACCATGCTGGTCCCCATCAATCCGGCACCCAGAAAACCGATTTTCATCGCCAAGCACTCCCCGAGGATTGTTCCCGCAAGCACTATGGGCTGGCAGGCATTGCGGTCCATTTGCCGGTGAAATTCTCGGAAAATTCATTTCGGCAACAACCAGTTTTCAGGCCCTTTTAACCCTTTCCTTAAGCAACACCAAGCACGCGACATCCCAACTCTCATTGGTCATAAGGCACGCTGACGGAATGTGGGTATCCAACAAGAAACATTTTGCTGATAGTCCAAGTAGGCGTCACCAAAACGGCGAATCAAATCACGCTCCTCGATCGGCCGAACGACCAGGTGCCATACGAGAGCGCCCAGCAATGCATACACAAATATAGGAATAGATTGAAAAATCAGGGCAATCGCAATTCCTTGTCCAATTCCGGCAATGGCCATCGGATTGCGCACATAGTGATAAGGCCCTGTCACCACCAAACGGTTGGTTTGGTCGAGCGGAAGGGGTGTCCCGGATCCATCGCGAACCATAACGTAGGCACTTGTCAGGCCCAAAGCACTGCAGCAAGCGAACACCACCAATCCGATGAAAAGGAAAATGTCTATTTTTGGTGTCGCTATATTTTCAAAAGCCCGCAAGATGATGAATGGCATGACAACCAAAGCCAAAATCCAAATGCAAACGATTTGAACCAAAGTTTTGACAACATTTTTGCCAAAACTCGATGTGGAGTTGCGAAACATAGCGTTTTGGAAGCACAAGAAAAAGTTGTAGCCGAGGCCTAACAGCATAAGGCAGGTAGGCAGGTATCCGCTCCGTGTAAGGAATGTGGCATTCGCACAATACAGTGAGGCGTATCCGAATGCGCCCAGGATCACATTTTCAATAATCGCGCTCATTCGGTAAGACCGAACCACGGATAAAACGGCAATGAAAATGACGTCTGGGGCGAAGAAAGCCCAAAAAGCAGTCGGTGGAATTCCGTCAAATTGAAACGCGGCAAAAAACGATTGATTGGTGGCGAGCCCAACCCACCAGGCGCTGATCAAAGCAGCTTGTAACAAGTAGGCTGTTTCTTTCATTCACAATTCTTCCGGTCCGAAAAACCCCTTAACAATACGGCGGGAACAGATGTCCCAACACGGTCAAATCGATCAATCAAGGGCCATCATACCCGCATTGAACAGACCTATTGCCCAACGCTGGTGGAAGCTGGATCATAAGGGCTCGGACTCAACCCCTTGATTATGGCGGAGCGACACCATGCATTCCGATGACGCCCCCTCCCGGATGGATCGACGCGCCGCCGTCGGGGCCCTCGCGGCCGCTGCGGGGGCCATGGCCATGCCCAACACCCAAGCCCTAGCTGAAGAGAAAAACGCCATGCAGGTGATCGACACCCACCAGCACCTCTGGGACATCCAGAAATTCACCCTCCCCTGGTTGCCCAAGGATGGCCCCCTGGCCCGGTCCTACGGGCTGGAAGATTACAGGAAGGCCACGGCGGGGCTGAATGTCGTCAAGACGGTCTACATGGAGGTGGATGTCGCTGAAACCCAGCAACTGGCCGAGGCCGAGCTGGTTTCGGGCTATTGCTCGGACGCCGCCAGCGGAATGGTCGGCGCGGTCATCTCGGGGCGACCGGCGTCGGCGGGCTTTGCGGATTATGTGGAAAAGGTCCACAAGCTGAAGGGAATCCGGGGCATCCGCCAGGTGCTGCATGTGCCGGC
>CAWUOE010000712.1:0-1791 GCA_963923355.1 uncultured Gemmataceae bacterium
AGAAAAGCAGCCTCACCACCGGCCTGCTGGGCGGCCTGCTGCTGTTGGGTGATGTGCTGTTCCGCCTGTGGAACGCGACCAATCCCTGGCAGGTCACCACGCTCCTGGCCTGGGGATTCGGCTGGGTGGCCTGGCTGGGCGTGTTCGCCTGGCCCGTGGGTGGCGAGCCTGAATCGCTGGCGATGGGCCTCAACGGCGCGTTGCTGGCCGGGGTGTCGGTGCCACTGGGCATGGCGCTGACGCGCGGCCTGATGACGCTGCGGCCCAACGACCGCGGCGCCCCCTTGGGCATCGCCCTGCTGATTCAGGCGGGGGTGCCGCTGTCACTGGGCGCGGTGGCCCTGCTACCCGTGGCCCGGGCCGTTTTCGCCTGCGGATCGCTGGCGGGGGTGCTGTTTGTGCTGGCCTACGCGCTGATCCTCTACAGCGTGGCGGCGCGCGGATTCCTGTTCGAGGCGCCCGCGTCGGCCGGTGCCGCGCCGTCTGATCCGTGGAAACCCCGACAGAAGCTGGTGGCTTCGCTGCTGCCGGTGCCGCTGTTGCTGACGGGCGTGCTGCCCTTCCTTGTCACGGGCTGGACCGAGCCCGCGGCCACCTCGCAGGCGGACCTGCTGGAGCGCATGCCCCAGTTGGCGCCCGGGCAGGCCATGCCCCACGCGAAGATCCCCGTCAAGGAATGACCCGCGCATGAGTTCGAACGACTGCCCGCCTCCCCTGGTGGACACGCACGCCCACCTGGAGGACGAACGGTTCCGGGGCGAGGTGCCCGGTGTGGTGGAGCGCGCCCGGGCCGCCGGACTGGTGCGCGTGGTGGTGGTGGGCACCGGGCCTGCCGACAGCCTGGCCTGCCTGGAACGGGCCCGCTCGGAGCCCCTGCTGGCTCCCGCCGCGGGTTTGCACCCGACCCACCTGAAGGATCTGCCAGCCGACGCTTTCGACCGCATCGCCGAGCTGGCCCATGACCCGCTGGTGGTGGCCATCGGCGAGACGGGCCTGGATGACTATTGGAAGGAGGTGCCGCTGGAGGTGCAGATCCCCAGCCTGCGTCGCCACTTGGCCCTTTCCCGCCGGACGGGCAAGGCCATCATCCTCCACTGCCGTGATGCCGCGGCTCCGTTGATGGCCGAGCTGCGGACAGACTTCCAGGCCAACGGGCCCTTGCGCGGGGTGCTGCACAGCTTCTGCGGCGATGCGGCCCAGGCGGCCGACGCGCTGGCCATGGGCCTGCACCTGTCGTTCTCGGGCATGATCACCCAGAAGGGCAACCAGGCCCTGCGCGACCTGGCAGCCACCATCCCCCGCGACCGGCTGCTGGTCGAGACGGACAGCCCCTACCTGGCGCCCCGCCCGCACCGGGGCCAGAGGAACGAGCCGGCCTATGTGGTGCACACCTGCCAGACCCTGGCCGAATGCCACGGCATTCCGCTGGCCGACATGGCACGCGCCACCTCGGATAATGCTGGCCGGTTGTTCGGCTGGTGAGCCGGCTCAGCCGGTGGGGGTGAGGATTTCCGCCAGCGGCAGCGTGATCCCCAGGGTTCCGGAGGTGGCGGAGTCTGAGGCGGTGAGCCGGAGGTGGTGGCGATAGGCGCCGCCCTCGGGCGATGAAAAGCACTCGAGCGTGTTCTCGGTGAGGTCGAAGACCCAGTATTCGGGGATGCCGGCCTGGGCGTAGATTTCCTTCTTTTTTCCAAGGTCCACATCCGCGGTGGAATCGGCCACCTCGATGATGAGGGCGGTATCGGCGGGCGTGGCATGGGAGTGGGTGTAGTTGTCCTGCCTTGACCGAAC
>CAWUOE010000713.1:0-1788 GCA_963923355.1 uncultured Gemmataceae bacterium
GGTGCTGGCATGACGCGGGTGCTGGCATGGGTCCTGCTGCTTCAGGCACCCCTGGCTGCGATGGCTGGTCCACCGGAAGACCATTTCGAAAACGCGGTCAGGCCGCTTCTCAGCGCCCATTGCGCCAAATGCCACGACGACAAAAAACAACAGGGCGGCTTGCGGATCGACAGCCGGGCAGCCCTGCTGAAGGGAGGCGAATCCGGTCCCGCCATTGTTCCGGGCAAGCCGGAGGAAAGCCTTTTGATCCGGGCAGTCCGCCACACTGGCGAGCTAAAAATGCCCAATGGCAAAAAATTACCCAGCGACCAGATCGCGCATTTGGAACAATGGGTCAAGGAAGGGGCCGTTTGGCCCGGACCATCCAAATCCGCCACAACCACCGATGTGATGGATTTTGGCAAAGGCCTCTGGTCGCTCCGGCCGGTTCATCGCATCCCCGTCCCGGAAGCAGCCAACAAGTCATGGGCTAAAACGGATGTAGACCGTTTCATCCTTGCGAAACTAGAGGCCACCGGTCTTTCACCTGTTGGGAATGCCGACCGGCGCACCCTGCTGCGTCGGGTGACCCTCGATTTGACAGGCCTGCCACCCACTCCGGAGGATATCACTGCTTTTCTATCGGACAACAGCCCAGAGGCTTTTTCCAGGGTGATTGATCGATTGCTCGATAGCCCTCGGTATGGCGAACGCTGGGCCAGGCATTGGCTGGATGTGGCCCGTTACGCCGACACGGCCGGTGACGGGGCAGACTACCCCACGCCCGAAGCCTACCGGTACCGCGACTGGGTGATCGATGCCATCCAGGCTGACATGCCTTATGACCGGTTCATCCGCTTGCAGATTGCTGGCGACTTGCTCTCAGACCCCTCCTCACCGGACTATGCCAGCGGGGTGGTGGGCACCGGTTTTTTGGCGGTGGGCAAACGATATGGATATGCGCCCAATGCGGACTTTCAGCATTTGGATATTGCCGACCTCATCGAGTCTGTGGGCCGATCCGTCCTGGGTCTGAGTCTGGGTTGCGCGCGCTGCCACGACCATAAATACGACCCGGTGAGCATGCGGGATTACTACGCACTGTATGGCATTTTCCAGAGCAGCCTGATCAGCTTTCCAGGCGGGGAGGAGCATAAACAACCAGCCAACCTGGTTCCCTTGGTTTCCCCAATGGAGGCCAAAAGGCTGGATGAGACACACGCCGCCACCGTTTCCTCCATACGGGCCCAGGTTGAACTTCTGCAGGGCCGGAAGGCCGGCTTGGATGGCTCCGAGTGGGCCGGTGGGCCTGACCTTGCCTTTGAATCCCAGGTACCGGGCAAGGCGCCCGGCAAACCATGGCTGGCCCTGGGAGCCAATACCGTCACCGCGGAGGCTCAAAGCCCGTTCCATCACATTCATCCTGCCGGCAAGCAGGGCATCCGCATGGCAGCCACTGTTCCGAATGACGGAATTCGCATGGTTTTGCCCAGGCCCATGCGCAAACAAACCGGCCGACCGATGCATTTGGCCATCGATTTTCGAACGTTGGCTGAACCGGCTCAACCGGGTGCCTGCCGTTTCTATTTCGGGCGCGGAGTGATTGAATCCACCGCCATTGATTTTTCGCTTTCGGCCAGGCAATTCGCCATCCGACAGGGGGATGGGTGGAAAGTTTTGCGCACGATTGAGCCGGGAATCTGGCACACTCTCTCCGTCTCCCTTCACCCCGAAACGGGAGTTTTGGAAGGGGTGGTGGGAAAACCGGGTGATTTCACTCCCATCCGTGGGAAGATCCTCCCCAATTGG
>CAWUOE010000714.1:0-1787 GCA_963923355.1 uncultured Gemmataceae bacterium
GCGTCTCGTGGGCTCGGAGATGTGTATAAGAGACAGGATCTGTCTTCACCTGTGACCCGACCGGCAACCTGGTGCATGAGGAGCGGTTGAGCCCCCACGGATTGACCTTTCGCGCGGAATCACCCCAAAAGGGTAGTGAATTTTTGGCGGCACGGGATGAGTGGTTCCGGCCGGTGAGCCTGGTGGAGGCGCCGGATGGATCGCTACTGATCTTGGACATGGCACGTGCGGTGATCGAGCATCCGGAGTTCATGCCGCCGGAATTACGGAACCGGCCGGACCTGCTGTGGGGGCGGGACAAGGGGAGAATCTGGCGGGTGCGGGCCAGCGGAGTGCCGCAAACCAAGGTGCCGGACCTGTCGCAAATGGGCCGCCATGACTTGGAGGATTATCTGGGTGCGGAATCGGCGTGGCTGCGGGGGACGGCCTTTCGTTTGCTGCTGGAGGGGCCGCACTTTGGGGTGGTGGAGCGGCTTATGGGCACCCTGAACCATGGGTCGCCCCTGGCGCGTTTTCATGCGCTGTGGTTGCTGGCGGCGCTTGGGGTGAAGGATAAAAGCCTGGTCGCGGATGCTTTGGCGTTGGGTGGTGGAGTGGCGGAGGCTGGGTTGGCACTGGCTCGACCGGGGGATTTGACGGCGGAGCAGTTGATGGTGCTGCTGGGCCGGACCAATGACCGGCTGGCGGGGAAGGTGGCGCAGGCGGCGCAGAAGCTGCCAGCGGGGGAGCGAACCGGTGTGCTAGCGAAAATCGCGCAGGCGCATGGCGGGGATCCGTGGATTCGGCTGTCGGTTTTGGCCAGCGCGCACGGGTGTCAGCGCGCCCTGCTGGAGGCCCTGGTGAAGCCATCGGCCGGGAAGGGCGTGGATGCCAGACTGGCCCGTGAACTGGTCCGGCAATGCGGGCGGTCTTTGCCAGTCGGTGAAGCCGGGGAGTTGCTGCGGGTGGTGCTGGAATCCGGCCAGGCGGAGGTATTGGTGGCGGGTCTGTTGCAGGGGGTGAGCCAGCGAGGCGGGCCGGCGTTGGCTGATTTTTTGGCGGGCTTGCCCGCTGGGGACCGAGGGGCGTTGGCGGAGTTTGGGACCAGGGAACTGGCGGTGGCCGGGGATGTGAAACAGCCCTCGGCGCGGAGGCTGGAGGCCTTGGTTGTGGCGGGAACCGTAGCCGGCAACGGGGACGGGGTGAGGAGCCAGTTGGCGCGACTGATGCGTGAAGATCCGGACCCGCTGGTGCGTGCGCGGGCGGTAGGCCTGCTTGCGGGCCTGCTACCGAACGACCGCCAGAAGGAACTGGTGGCGGGGTGGAAGGCGCAATTGCCGGCGGTGCGCTCGGAAATTTTGGATCTGGCAGGGGGCAAGCCGGTGCTGGCTCGTGCGGTGCTGGACGGGGTGGAAGCGGGCGAGGTGCCGGTGACCGACCTTGACGCGCGGCGGGCGGCTCGGTGGATGGCGATGGCCGACAGGGAGTTTGCCGGGCGGGCGAAAAAACTGCTGGCGGCGTGCATCCCGGCGCCGCGGGATGGCGTGATCGCGCAGTACAAGGGAACCGTGCTGGCTGGGGGGGACGCTGTGAGGGGCAGGGAGGTCTTCGCGCGGAACTGCGCGAGTTGCCACCGTGTGGAGGGACAGGGGAAGGATGTAGGGCCGGACATCTCGGACACGCGCACGAAGACGGCGGAGATGCTGCTGGGTGACATTCTGGATCCGAACCGGGCGATTGATGGGGCGTATGTGGCGCAGACGGTGACCACCGTGGACGGGCGCGTGCGTGCGGGGGTGATTCAGGGG
>CAWUOE010000715.1:0-1783 GCA_963923355.1 uncultured Gemmataceae bacterium
TGTCTACATCGCTGTGCCGCCCCTTTACCGCATCGATGTGGGTAAGGAAACCTACTGGGCCCGAAATGACCAGCACAAGGAAGAGATCCTCAAGTCCCTTCGGGCAAACGCTCGCTTTGAAGTTTCCCGGTTCAAGGGCTTGGGTGAAATGGATGCCAAGGTCCTCGCGGACACCACTTTGGACCCGCGCCATCGCACTCTGATGCGTGTGGAAATCGATTCCCTGCTGGATTGCGACCGGGCTTTCGTGGACCTGCTGGGTAAAGACCCCGGTCAACGCTACCGGTTCATCATGGATGAGGCGGATCGCACCTCGGTGGAGGTTCTGGATATCTGATTTTGATTACGCCAATCTGTTGCCAAATCCGCGAGGCTTATAGCCCGCGGATTTTTTATTGCCCCGCTGCTTTGGAAACAGCGTGCATCAATTCCGAAATTTTACGCGCTGATTTTATTCCCGGCTTTTCCTCGACTCCCGATGCGAGATCTATCGCATCGGGCTGCGTCTGGTGGATGGCCTGGATAACATTTTCGGGTCGTAGGCCCCCGGCCAGGATCCATGGGATCGCTGGTCGAAAAGACTCCAGGAGGTGCCATGGGGCAGTGACGCCGGTGCCTCCCTCCATGCCCGGTGAATGCCCGTCCACTAAAACCGCTGAGGGAGGGGTAGGGCATTGTCCCGCCCGAGTGATCCAGTCCGACACCCCCTCCAATTCAATGGCGGACTTTGGTGCAAACGCGGCGATCCACGGGCGGGGAACTGGCCATGTGGGCGGTTCGGTGACTCCGTGGAATTGCAGCCAGCCCAGAGCCGGTACAGAACGCACCAAACTGTTTACCATCTCCAAGTCTGGTTTGACTAACAGGCCCACAGCCACCACAGGGTTGGGCCAATGTTCAAGCAGTTCGTTGGCTTGATCTGGGGTGATGTATCGAGGCGAGCCTGGGTAAAAATTTAGCCCAATTGCGTCAACACCCAGCCGTGCTGCCTCCATGAGGTCAGTCTGACGGGTGATGCCGCATACTTTTACTGCTATACGGGGTCTCTTTGCCCCGGCCTGCCAGATAGCCCTCACGCCGCCTCGCGCATGGCCACGGTCCGGATCCAGGATTTGGGAACCGGCCTCAGGGTTGGGTCGCAGGCATAGCACCAGTTGGAGATGCTCTTTTCGCCCAGTGTGAAAGTGAAAAAGGCCCGGCGATTGTTGACCAGGGTTGGAAAACCAACCATGCCGGTTTCAGCATTCAAAAGGGTGAGGTGCAACCCTTCCAGCTCCAGGTAGGCATTGCGCAAATCCTGGCTGATGGTCGCGACTTGCTCCTGAAGCATGTAGGCCTTCGATCGGCCGCGCCAATCCAGTTCATTCAGCCTGGGAAGTCTGGTCAATTCTTCCTCGCAACGGTCCAATTCGGTCGCCAGGCCCATCAGGTCTCGGACGATGCTGGAAACCAGGGGAACCATTGCCTGGGACTCTTCCCAGGTCAAAACATCCCCGGAAGAGATCACCGGAGTGTGGTCCTGCTGAAGTTCACGATCGTTGGAGCTGCCGCTCATTCGGGGGCTCCCTGCCGGGTGGGGGGTAGTTTTATCGTGCGTCCACGGCAAAATTGCCGAGACGGCGTTTCTGACAAATGAAAAGATCGGTTGCCTTGCCGGCCAACCTGCACCCTGGTCAAGCGTTTGTGGCAAGGAAAATCCCTGACCTAGCACCCCCTTGCTGAACGGGACGAGAATGACGGCGACCCCGGCAAAAAAAGAGAGGAAAGACTCAAGTATTTGGGG
>CAWUOE010000716.1:0-1783 GCA_963923355.1 uncultured Gemmataceae bacterium
GCAGCGTCAGATGTGTATAAGAGACAGCTGAAAATCCCGGCCCGCTTCCAAGGCTCCACACTGGTTGATTTCTTGTGCGCCGTTTTCGACCACATCAGCCGGCCAGACTGGCTGGCCCGCATCCGGTCGGGTGACATGGTCGATGAACAGTTCCACCCCGTCCCGGCCGAACGCGTGGTGCAACCCGGGCAGCGTTATTTCACCCGGGAGCAGGCGCAAATCGAGCCTGATGTCAACCTGGCCATCGACATCCTGCACGAGGATCAGGCCCTGATCATCGTCAACAAGCCCGCCCCGCTCCCCATGCATCCAAGCGGCCGATTCAATCGCAACACCCTGGCATCCATCCTGCGCGAGGTCTACGATCCAGAAAAACCTCGCCCCGCTCACCGGCTCGATGCCAACACCTCCGGGCTGGCTGTCTTCACCCGCAAGGGGGCGTTCGCCAGGGTTCTGCAACCCGCCTTCGAACGAGGCGAGGTTCAAAAGACTTACCTGGCGCGAATCACAGGCCACCCTTCCGAAGACAATTTCTACTGCGAGGCTCCAATCTCAGCCACCGCCGGGGAATGCGGCTCCCGCATGGTGGATCACGAAAACGGCCTCCCTGCCAGCACCGGATTCCGGGTACTGCATCGCTTTCCGGATCGCACCGCCCTGCTCGAGGTCACTCCTCGCACTGGCCGTACCAACCAGATCCGGGTCCACCTCTGGCATCTGGGTTTCCCCATTTTGGGGGACACTCTCTACCTGACCGGCTGCCGCCTGGGCGATACCCAGACTCTCACGCCCTCAGACTCCCCACTTCACCTGTTCGCCTGGAAACTCGCCTTCAGCCACCCTCTCAACGGAATACCTGTGGCCTTCGAGGCTCCTCTTCCTGCTTGGGCAAAGCTTTAGGTGGGTCCCGCAGGCTTTCTTTCCACTGCCAGAAACCGCAACCACCGGCATCGGGGGCACCAACCCAGCACATACTTCTTCCACGATACCGCGCCCACCCGTACCATTCCGGTCTCGGCGGCCTCACGAATCAAACCGCACCTGCAACACCTCACCTGCCACCCTGGTGCATACCCGCCCATGGCAGACTAATCCCCCTGCCACGAGGTGCCAGCTTCCGGACCACCTTTTTCCCAGGGCACTTCCATACCGCACCCTGCCGACCCGAATTTTCCCATGCCCAGCATCCGGCGGTGGTCCAACAGGTCCTCGGGGCTGGTTTCCACGCCTTCAAGCAACAGCCTTGCCAGGGGCAGAACACCCTGGCGCCTCAACCCTGTCAGCCTGCGCAACAGCCCCTCGTGGGTCTCGATGGTAAATCCTTCAAATTCAACGACCTGACCACTGTCACCTTTGTCGGGAACCTGAAACCTCTCCAGCAGGATGCGGATTTCCGGGGGTATGTCCCCCAAACCCGCCAAATCCAGCGAACCCCCTTGACCACTGGCAGCCTTGGTCACATCCGGGCAAGAAAATCGAACTTCCGCCGGCCGGTCAAAACCACGCAGGGCCAAAGTCAAAAGTTCTCCAAAACGGTGTTGCCGGGGATAAAGTGCCCCAATCTCCTCCAATTCCAAAGTCACATGATCAAAGGGCACGGATTCCAGTGCCCGCCCCAGCAACATCCCATATTCCCTGAGCGACCCAAGGCCTGAAAATATGTCCTCCAGGTAGGCCAGACCTGTCTTCAGTTGTCCCAGTGCTGTTTCCCTGCGGCACAGCGGCCCTACCACTTCTATCTCCCCGCCATCCGGGTGAAAAACTTGCCGCCGCAGGTCCTTTT
>CAWUOE010000717.1:0-1770 GCA_963923355.1 uncultured Gemmataceae bacterium
GCCGCGTCCGTGGTGAGTTCACCGTGATGGCGGCTGGTGTACGCGAGCTTCAGATGTCACGGGTCACTTGAAAACCAGCCACTCGTGGTCGATTGAAAACCAGCCACCTGAGCGGGCGGGGATGGAGGGTGTTTAGCGGGTGAGGGACAAGTGTAATCCGGCCGGTTGGCCGTTCTTCACAGCGGTTTGGGGTTCGGAGCCGGAGGCGAAGACCAGTCCGTTCAGGGTTCGTTCTCGGGCGGAGGAGCGGGCATTTTGGCCCTGGAAACGGCGGCGTCCTTGAGGCGGTAGCTTTTGCCGGTGATGGCGATGACTTGGGCGTGATGAAGGAAACGGTCGAGGATGGCGCCGGCGGTGGGGACGTCCTGGAGAAGCTTGCCCCAGTCCTCGAGGGGACGGTTGCTGGTCATGATGGTGGAGCGGGTCTCGTAGCGTCGCATGACGACTTCGAGGAGGTACTCGCCGGCGTGCTTGGGCAGCTGCTTGAGGCCCATGTCGTCGATGATGAGCAGATCGGGCTTGAGGTAGCCGCGCAGGAGGCGATCGCGCTGGGCGAGCGCTTCCTCGGAGAGGAAGTCGGCGACCAGGTCGAAGATGGACCGGTAGCGCACGACGAAGCCCTGCTTGATGGCCTCGTAACCGATCGCCTGGGCGAGGTGGGTCTTGCCGACGCCGGGCGGTCCGACGAAGAGGACATCGGAGGCCTTCCGGATGAAGTGTCCGGCGGCCAACTCGTAGATGTCCTTGCGGGAGATGGCCTGATTGAAGCGCCAGTCGAAGTCCTCGAGGCTCTTGAGCGTGGTGAACTCGGCCGCGACGGTGCGGCGGGTGATCTTGCGTTGGTGGCGGACGTTGAGCTCGTCCTGCAGGATCAGTTCGAGGAACTCGCCGTGGGAGAGCCGGTTCGAGGCGGCTTCCTGCAGCCGTAGCGGAAGCGTCTGGGCGAGTGCCGACAGCCGCAGCTGTTTGAGGATGGAATCGAGGTTCATGCCTGGGAGAGGGTGGTGAGGCTGTAGGCGTCCAGCGGTCGGATGAGCGGGTGGGTGTCGAGGAAGTCGACCTGCACGATGTTGTCGGCGCTCGTGAGCAGCCGGCGCAGGTCCTTCAGGCGCCAGACCCCGCGGCGTTTGGCCGTGCAGGCGGCCTGTTCGAGGGCGGAGGCCGGATGCTGCTTGGTGATCGAGACGAGGCCCTGGAGGGCGCGCAGTCCGTACACGCCCCGTTGGGCAAAGAAGCCCTCGGCCCACGCGGCGGTGTGGGGGCCGATCAGCCGGCAACGATCGAGCCAGTACTGGGCGCCGCGTTCCACGCCGCTGCGCTTGTGGGCATGGATGTGCGCGTCGGTGGTGGCGAAGCGCCCCGGCTCGGTTCGCACATGGACGGCGATCACCTCTTGGCGGTGGTTGAGGATGCGGATCACGCGGGACTCGCCCCGGACCCAGACCTCGCGGGCCAGGTACTCCGGCGGGACGGAGTAGTACGCCCGCTCGAACTCGACGTGGCCGTCGCGGTGCACCTTGCGGCGAGCCTCGGTGAAGCTGGGGAAGAGTGAAGCGGGCAGCGGTGACAAGGCGGGGCGCTCGGCTTCGAACAACGCGCGGACCTGCTGGCGGACGGTGCCGTGGATGCGGGTGTCGGCGACGCGGCGCTCCCAGTCGGCGAGGAACTGGTTTTGTTCGCCCAGGGAAGCGAAGGAGCGGCCCTTGAGGGCGTTGTTCTGGACGTACTTCACCCCCGCCTCGACCTTGCCCTTCTGTTCCGGGCGGGCGG
>CAWUOE010000718.1:0-1764 GCA_963923355.1 uncultured Gemmataceae bacterium
TATTGGGGCTTTCCTTGGGCTACATCCAGGGTTGCCTCTTGGTTTTGCATTAATTGATTCCGTTTTTGATTCTTTAAACTACGGTTGGCGTGTTCTTTCACCCAAGCTGGCTTATCTGTACACTCTTCCGGTAATTTTTTTTGGTTGCCTAGGTGCCTTTTGGGGCTATCGGGTCGCGATAAGAAGCAATACCAGAAGATCTAACCCATCAAATAAGGCCTGATGACTCGTTGAAAAAATTCTTTCCAGTTACTTGCTTTCATATTCCCAGCCGCTCCTTTGAAGAAATCCATCATTCTGGCCTGGGGGGGCGGCAGTTGCATTTAGCGGTTTCCAAGGACAAAAGAGGGCGATAGCGGCAGGGCGCATCCGTCTCCGGGCTGCTCGAACCGGGTCTGCTGGGTGATTTTTCCCGTCCAGTTGAATTTCCAGGCCGGCATCGACTCGGATAGTGTCCTAACCCATTTTTGCCAGCCCTGGTTTTGTCTTCTTTATAATTTATTTAAGGATCAAAATACATGGAATACCCTTTGAATCTGCATAATGATATTGCCTGTCTGCAGGTGCAAATCATGGCGATCCGGGTGGATCTTTTCCAAATACCAGTTAGTCCCAACCCCAATCGTTCCAACCGGCTCCTGATTCCATTGGCCAGTAATGGTACCGGCCCGGATCAACCCACCTTGTCTTCCCCACCAGGTTTTTCGGCATCAGCGAACCATTTGGGCGCCGGGATTCTTTTCAGCCCTGATATCAGGAGGAGTATGCCCGTCATTATCACCAGGACCGGAAGCTCCACATCCACTCGCAAACGTTCCTGCTGACGGAGGATCGACAGGATGCTGGAAAAGATCAGGAAGGGACCAAGCACAACAGACACCTTGTCGATACCCGAAGCCAAGAAAATCAGCAGGCCGCTGACTGCCAGTCCCATTGTCCACACCCAGTAAATGGTGGTACCCACTCCAAGCGTGGTGAGAAGCCAACCAGACCCAAGCGTGATGATCAAGATGGCGATTGCCATTGATTTCTTGTCAATTCCCATCGAAATCCCCCTGCTGTTTTGAGTGGTCGCTGTTGGGATTCTTTTCAGGAGCAACCCATGCCGTTTTGCTATGATTGCAAGGAGGCGATGAGCATGGGTATGGATGGAAACCCCATGATACCAAAATACGATGATCAGCCCAATTCACTTCCATCCACGAACGGTTCCAGCACGCTTTCAAAAAAACCTTTTAGAATCATTTTTGTTGGCACACTCGTGGCCTTCTTTACTTTTTACCGTTTCCCCACATTCTACAATGTGTCAATTCGGGAAGAACTGGGCATTCCGGTTGATTCTCCTCTTGGATTACGACATCTTGTAACGCTTTTTTTATGGAATCTGCTTGTGGCGGTTGTTTATCAACGTAAGGTGCCAAACAAATACCGTGTTTTCTTGTCAGCCATATGGCTGGCTTTTCTTGGATCGATGGTGGTGACTGTAGGGTTGTTTTTCGCGCTCGTGATCGGGCAGGGCGTTGTGAGCGGATTGCTTCATTGAGGCCCCGTGGACTTTTTCCATGGATTTTAGACGTCCTGAAAACCCCGCAAAGTCGATTGGGAGGAACAGTTTGGCGAAGGAAAGGAGAAATCTACGAACGATTACAGGGTTCCTTCCCATTAAACAAAAAGTCTGTAAAAGTTGATCACGGTCATGATGAGAACCGCAAGGCCGCTGACCAAAAAAACTATGGGGAACCAAAGAAACGGGAATCGGGCCAA
>CAWUOE010000719.1:0-1763 GCA_963923355.1 uncultured Gemmataceae bacterium
GCCACCCGCCCCCGCGCTGATCGACCTCACGGCCAATCCGCCTCAACCCGCCCGGCTTGTCACCGGCAACGAGGAACTGCTCGGCAAACTCGACCTGCCCGCCCCCGAGAGCATCCGTGTCCCGGTCGAGGGCGCCCAGATGCAGATGTGGCTGCTGAAACCTCCGGGTTTCGACCCGGCGAAAAAATGGCCCATGGTTTATCTGGTCCACGGGGGTCCGCAGGGCGCCTGGGAGGATGGCTGGAGCTGGCGCTGGAACCCCAGCATCTGGGCCGCACAAGGTTATGTGGTGGCCTGCCCCAATCCCCGCGGCAGCACCGGCTTCGGCCAGAAGTTCGTCGATGAAATCTCGGGCGACTGGGGTGGCAAGTGCTACGCCGACCTGATGAGCGGCTTGGCCGTGGTGGAGAAACTGCCCTTCGTCGACACCAACCGCATGGCCTCCGCTGGAGCGAGCTTCGGCGGCTACATGATGAACTGGTTCCAGGGGAACACCAAGAAGTTCAAGACGCTGATCACGCACTGTGGCGTCTACAACTTTGACTCCATGTACGCCACCACCGAGGAACTCTGGTTCGACGAGTGGGAGCACGGTGGCCCGCCCTGGGGCAAAAACCGCGCCAGCTACGAGAAACACTCCCCGCATCGGCTGGCCGCGAATTTCTCCACCCCCATGCTGATCATCCACAACGACCTGGATTTCCGCGTGCCGGTCAGCGAGGGGCACCAGCTCTTCACCACCCTGCAGCGCCTGAAGGTACCCAGCAAGTTCATCAACTTCCCAGACGAGGGGCACTGGGTGGTGAAACCAAAAAACAGTGAGTTCTGGCACGCCGAGGTGTTCGGCTGGCTGAAAAACCATGTCCCCGCCGGGCCGCGGTGATTGCCCGCTAGAATAAGTTAGATTTGTTGTCTTGAATCCCGGCCAGGTGCCGGTCCCACTGTCGGGGCTGGCGCCGGTCTGGGCCTCTGGAGGGATGGAACGATGTTTCGCGTGCTCACCGCCGCGGCACCCGGTTCGCTCCTCGCCGTTTTTGCCGTCGCCTTGGGCGTCGGCCTGATGGCGGGATGCGGCGAGGCGGGTCCCGAGGGTCCGCCTGCTGATTTCAACGGCTATGTGGTCCGCGTCAGCGGCATGACCTGAATGAGTTGTCCAACCAAAGTGCAGTCTGCACTGAAGAAACTGGACTGGATCGACGCCTCCACCATGGGGGCCAGCCGGGTGACCACCCAGGTCTGGTTCAAAACCAAGGCCGGCCAAAAACTGGACGAGGAAGCCTTGAAGGGAGCCATCTCCAAAGCCGGGTCCAACTACTCCTTTGCCGGTTTGGTCAAATCCCCCACGGGCGACAAACCACCCCAACCTGCAACCGGCGGGACTGGCGGCTGATCCAACCTTTGCGTCTGCAAAACCGCGAAAGCCCCGGGTGATACTGCCCGGGGCTTTTCCTTACCCAATGTTAATCTGGGGATAATGGAAAGTTTTTTTCAGTCGGATGGATCATTCTGGTTGAGGACGCCTCCCTCCGAAAAATCTGCAGTCCGATTCATTTGACACATCGCCCGCCAGGGACTCACCCGACGATAGTCCTTCCATGGCGCAGGATGCGCCTTTTCCGGGAAAGCCCCTCTCTCCCCTTTCCGCCGGAAAAAGCCCGGGATCGGATTTTTCCCCACAGCATGATGCTGGGAGAATTTGCCATGAACTTGACCGCGCTTTGGTTGAACGGCTTGCTGGCCATGGGCCAGTCCGGCGCACCCGA
>CAWUOE010000720.1:0-1761 GCA_963923355.1 uncultured Gemmataceae bacterium
AGTCCAAAAAACCAAATGGGCCAGTAATACAGCAGCATGGTGTGCTGGTGGACCCGGACGCTGGTCCTTTCCTTCCGCGGTTTTTCAGTGGCGGAGGCGGGGCTTGGAGTTTCTGAAGGGGTTTCAGTCGCCATTCGGATGACCCTCTTTTCAGCTCAAACTCATCGGTTCCGGTTCTTGATTCAGTGTAAAGCCGTTGGAGTTCACGGGCAATTATCGTGGTACGAATACCCGGAATGTTTTGAGTTGAGCCAATTGCTGACTGCTCATCCTAAGTCCACGTGAATGGCTCCATTTTCAACTACCACCGGATAGCTGGCTATTTTAAGTTTGGGATTGTCGGCCCATGCCCCGTCACACAATCGGAACCTCCAAGCGTGCCATGGGCAATGGACATGGCCGTTTTCGACATGGCCTCCACTAAGGGCGGCACCCATGTGCGGACAAAAATCGTCAATCGCGTGAATGCCTCCCTCATGGTGGAACACAGCGATGACTTTGGTTCCTGTATCCACCACCTTGCAGGAACCTTGGGGCAGTTCAGTGACTTGGCAAAGTGTGATTCGATTGGACATGACTACCCCGGAATGAGTGGAGAAAGATCCAGTCATCTATTTTTAGCCATCACCCAAAGGTGTTGGACAGGCTTTTGTAGAATGAAATCAGCTTTTTTGAGGGCTCATGCGGTTGGGGAAGATTCCCATGGGTTTGGAAATCGAAGCAAAATTCAGGGTGGCCGATCCTTCAGCCTTGGCCGCCAAAATCGCCTCCCTAGGTTGGGCGGAGGCTGAGCATTCGGCTTCAAAGGAGGAGGATTTGTATTTTCAGGGCATAGGCCGGGATTTTCGGCAGACTGGAGAGGCGTTGCGCATCAGGGTTCAAAACGGAGTGCCTCGGTTCACCTACAAAGGTCCGGTGAATTTTTCAGAAGGAGGGGTTAAGGTCCGTGAAGAATTGGAGATGGAAATTCCCGATGCCAAGCCCTCCGAGGCACAAAGATTTTTAGAGGCCCTCGGTTTTCAGCCCATGGTTGCCGTGCACAAACTGCGTCGTTCATTCCGGAATTTGGAAAATTGGCCCGGATTCGTCATCACTCTGGATGAGGTGAAGGATCTTGGTTCTTTTGCCGAGGTTGAATTTCTCTCAGATGGGAATGGTTCGAATACGGTTTTTGCAGCTAAAAAGGTTGCCGATCTTGCGGGTTCCCTGGGTTTGACAGTGCGAGAAAGCCGCTCTTATTTACGGATGTTGATGGGCACTGGTTGAGCAGGAATACAGTTGAGGCCTTCATGGAGCTGATTCAAAACAAAATCAAGCTGAGGCATTGTCTGGGTGTCACCCAGGGGCCCCTGGGTTTTGTCCCAACTATGGGGGCGCTCCACAAGGGCCATATCTCCCTGATACGCCAAAGCAACGCTGATAATGAACGCACAATCGTGTCTATTTTTGTTAACCCGATGCAATTCGGTCCACGTGAGGATTTGACTCGGTATCCAAGGCCTATTGATAGGGACCTCCAAATCTGTAGGGAGTCGGGCGTCTCAATCGTTTACGCCCCGGAACCCGAGGATATTTACCCGGCAGGATTTGCAACCAAGGTTGAAGTCTCAGGTGTGGGTGACCATTGGTGTGGGGCTCGCCGCCCGGGACATTTTGCGGGTGTGGCCACAGTGGTTCTCAAACTGTTGAACCGGGTCAAACCGGAAATCCTTTACTTGGGTCAGAAGGACGCCCAACAGGCAGCATTGTTGGGGAAAATGG
>CAWUOE010000721.1:0-1760 GCA_963923355.1 uncultured Gemmataceae bacterium
TGAGCCCCTGCTGGTGCGGGTGCTGAAGGCACTGGATGAGCGGGTGGTGCGCTGGTCGCTGCGGCACCCTGTGGGGATTCTGGTTGGTGTGGGGTTGCTGGCTGTCGGGTCGAAGCTGGTGATATTCGGGATGGGCTCGGAATTCATGCCGCCCTTCAGCGAGGGGACTTTGACGGTGTCTTTGCAGACGCGGCCGGGGACCAGCCTGGCGGAGAGCGTGCGCGTGGCGAGGCAAGCCGAGGGGCTGATCCTGGGAGTACCGGAGGTGTTCGCGATCTCGCGAAGGACGGGGCGGGCCGAGCAGGACGAGCATGCCGAGGGGGTGAATTCCTCGGAACTGGATGTGCTGGTTCGGCCGCACCGGAACAAGCTGCCGGGACTACGCGCCGGACTGTGCCGCGCCATCCCCGGGCTAGGCTACCTGGGGTACAGCGAGGAGGGGAGACCGCTGCAGGACGTGATGGGTGACGTGCGGGAGCGGGTGACGCAACTGCCTGGGGTGCTGGTGAACATCGGGCAACCGATCAGCCACCGGCTGGACCATGTGATGACGGGCGTGCGGGCCCAGGTGGCGGTGAAGGTGTTCGGGGAGGACCTGCGCCTGATGGCGGAGGCTGCAGAGGACACCGCGGCGCGGTTGCGTGCCATACCGGGTGTGGCGGACCTGCAGTTGGAGCCGCAGGAGAACATCCGCCAGATTCGGCTGGAGGTGGATCGATCGGCCGCCGCCAGCTATGGTTTGGCGCCGGGCCAATTGGCCGACCTGCTGGAGGCCGCCTATCAGGGCAAGACGGTCTCCACAGTGCTGGACGGCGACAAATACTTCGACATGGTGGTGTGGTACGACGAGTTGTCGCGCTCGTCGCCGGAGGTGATCGGCCAGACCATTTTGGACACGCCCTCGGGGCGGAAGGTGGCCCTGTCGCAGGTGGTGCGGGTGATTGATGCCCGGGGGCCGAACACGATCAACCGCGAGGCCGGGCAGCGGCGGATCGTGGTGGCCTGCAACGTGGAGGGCCGGGACCTTGGGGGCGTGGTGGGTGACATTGAACGGGCGGTGGATGAGCTGGGGCGGGCGTGGTCTGTCGCGGGGCTGCCGCTGCGTGTGGAGCTGGGCGGCCAGTTCGAGGCGCGGCGTCGGGCGGACCGCCTGCTGTTCTGGAGTTTCTGGCTGGTGCTGGGGGCGGTGTTTCTGCTTTTGACGCGGTGCCTCGGTTCATGGGCGGCCTCGGCCATGGTGCTGCTGATCAACATCCCGCTGGCGGCACTGGGTTCGGTGGTGGCGCTGCTGTGGATCAACCGGCCGGACCCGGCCCTGCTGCAGGCGGCACCGTGGTGGAAATGGCCGGAGATCTGGGCCGCCGCCACGACGTTGTCGGTGGCGCATTGGGTGGGATTCATCACCCTGGCGGGGATTGTCACCCGGAACGGGATCATGATGATCTCGCATTACATCCACCTGGCGCGGGTGGAGGGGCGGGCCCTGGATGACGAGCTGATTGTGCGCGGGACCCTGGAACGGCTGACGCCGGTGCTGATGACAGCGCTGACGGCCATCATCGGCCTGGTGCCGTTGGCCCTGGGCGCCGGTGATCCGGGGAAGGAAATCCTGCAGCCATTGGCCATCGTGGTGATCGGCGGACTGATCGACTCGACCTTGCTGGATCAGGTGGTGACCCCCGCCGCCTTCAAGCTGTTCGGGGGAAAAGTGCTGGATCAACAGGGCGGGTGAGCGAGCTGTACTGGGACTGTCTCTTATA
>CAWUOE010000722.1:0-1757 GCA_963923355.1 uncultured Gemmataceae bacterium
CCCTCCTTCAACAGGACATGGACCAGCGGGGCCAGGCAGTTGGTGGTGCAACTGGCGTTGGAAACGATCTGATGCTTGTCCGGGTCATACTTGTCATGGTTCACCCCCATGACCACCGTGATGTCCTCATTCTTGGCTGGGGCCGAGATGATGACTTTCTTGGCGCCGGCGACGATATGCCCGTAGGCGGACTTGTCCACCTGATCCGGCTCGCGCGTTCCCTCGGTGAAAAGTCCCGTGGATTCAATCACCAGATCCACACCCAGCGCCTTCCAAGGCAGGTCCTTGGGCGAGCGGGCCGAAACGAGCTTGATCTCACGCCCGTTGACGATCAGGACATCATCCTCAGGCTTGGAAGGGTCGGATTTCTTGGAGGAAACCGTCCCGTTGAAACGCCCCTGGGTGGAATCGTATTTCAGCAGGTAGGCAAGGTTGTCCGTCGGGACGATGTCACCTACGGCAACAACATCGATTTCCTTGCCCACCAAGCCTTGCTCGGTGAGGGCCCGGAAAACCAGCCTGCCGATACGGCCAAACCCGTTGATTGCAACCTTGACTGCCATGCTCAACCAGCTCCCTGTCTAATAAGCCCCGGTTCTAAAGGGGGCCAGATTCGGGCGGAGAATATTTGGACACTGCCACCCGCTATCCTTAGCCTATTTGACAGAATCGCATTGAAAAGGGGAAGGTGGCAGGGTTTGGACACCATGGTTCATCCCTGAATCAGAACCAATAGGATCTTTTTGTCCAGAAAGGGAAGCGAAGAATGGCCGGTAAAGTGAATGTGACAGTCACCGGGGCTGCTGGTCAGGTGGCCTACGCGATGTTGGGCAGGATTGCCTCCGGGGAGATTTTTGGGCCGAACACACGGGTTTCCCTCCGATTGCTGGAAATCACAGCCGCACTGCCAACCCTCGAAGGGGTGGCGATGGAATTGGAGGATTGCGCATCCAATGTTTTGGATGAGGTCGTCCTGACGGACGATGCCAATCGCGCCTTCAACGGGACCAACTGGGCGCTCCTGGTCGGATCTTTCCCACGCAAGCAGGGGATGGAACGGAAGGAACTCCTGGGAATCAACGGCAAGATTTTTGTCGGGCAGGGCAAGGCCATCGGCGCGCATGCCGCCCAGGATGTCCGAATCCTTGTCGTGGGGAATCCCTGCAACACCAATTGCCTGGTGGCCCGCTCGCAAGCGCGGGAGATCCCGGATGAGCGTTGGACCGCGCTCACCCGTCTGGACCACAACCGGGCCCGTAGCGCACTGGCTAAAAAGGCCGGGGTGACCGTTCCTGAAGTCACCCGGATGACCATCTGGGGCAATCACTCGAACACCCAGTTCCCGGATTTCACAAACGCCCAGATCCAGGGCAAACCGGCCACCTCGGTGATCACGGACCGCAACTGGCTGGAAGCGGAATTCGTCCCCCAGGTCCAGCAGCGCGGCGCCGCCGTCATCAAGGCCCGGGGTAGCTCTTCGGCCTTGTCGGCTGCCAACGGGGCCTTGGACCATGTGAAGAGCCTGCTGAATCCGACCGCGGCCGGAGATTGGGTGAGCATGGCCGTTGTTTCCCAGGGGCAATACGGGGTACCCAAGGGGCTGGTATTCGGTTACCCGTGCAAAACACTTGCCGGTGCCAAATACGAGGTGGTTGAAGGTTTGAAACACGATGCCTTCGGCCAGCAAAAATTCAAGGCAACGCTCGATGAATTGCTGGAAGAAAAGGCGGCGGTACAAGAACTTCTTGGCTGATCGC
>CAWUOE010000723.1:0-1757 GCA_963923355.1 uncultured Gemmataceae bacterium
ATGGTTGCCTCAAGCGCAAGGTTCGCAACGCCATCAGCGTGTTGGGGCAAGGCAAGGAAGGCTACGACCTATATTTTCAAACGCAGGACGCTTCGTACGACAAGCGGATCCTGAACTTGTTACACGAAAAGGCCTACGATGCCGTTGGGGCCAAAACCGGGGAGAAAATCAAGCCGGCGGAAAAGGCTGAGAACACTGCCAAAGCCCGGAAGTGGATGTGCCAGCACTACTTTGACATTCGTTCCTTTGGCGCGGTTCTCAGCACCGGAGTCAACTGTGGCCAGGTACGCGGCCCGGTTCAGATGACATTTGCCCGTAGCATCGACCCGATTGTGCCGTTGGAATTCTCCATTACCCGCAAATCCGTCACCACCGAGGAGGAAGGGCAAAAGCAGGCCCAAAAGGACGGATCCATCACCGGTACCATGGGCAGGAAAAACACCGTCCCCTATGGTCTTTACCGCACGAGTGGATTTATCAACGCCTACCTGGCCAAAGACACGGGGTTCACCTTTGCCGACCTCGAGTTATTCTGGCAGGCCTTGAAGGGTGTGATGTGGGAAATCGACCGCAGCGCTTCAAGGGGACTGATGACCACGCGCGGCTTGTATGTTTTTGAACACGACTCCCCCTTGGGTTCAGCTCCGGCGCACGAGTTGCTGGACCGGGTGAAGGTCGCTCCCCTGGGAGCGGACGCCGCCCCCAGATCTTTCGACCAATACAGGCCCGGAGTTGTCGTGGATGAGGCAGGGCTGCCAGCCGGGGTGAAGCTTCACCGGATGGTTGGATGAATTCCCGCGCAGTTCCGGCTGAAACCGCAAAAGTGAGGGAAGAAGGCGATTACATCATGCTTTCTTCCCTCAACGACGCCGCCTTTTGCAGGCGGCGTTGCGCCTTGCACCGTCTGGAAAATGTCTGGGTGGACACGGTGCATACCAGAAGCGGCAGCCGCTATCACGAGCGCGTGCACGCGCGCCGAAAAAGTCAGTCTGAGGAAACACGCAAGGAAGCCGGTCTAAGGCTCGTGTCCCATGTTCATGGAATCCAAGGCGTTGCCGACCTGGTGGAATTCCTTCACGATGGCACCCCGTTTCCAGTGGAGTACAAGCGTGGCAAGGAACGATCATGGGACAATGATGAGGTCCAATTGTGCGCCCAAGCTTTTTGTCTGGAGGAGATGACGGGTAACCCTGTTCCTGCGGGTGCCATCTACCACATTTTGTCGAAACGCAGGCGTCAGGTGGAATTCTCGAGCAGACTCAGGGATTTGACCTGTCAAACGATTTTGGATGTGCGAAACCTTCTTTCAGCCACCAGCCTGCCGGCAGTGGTCAAGGTGCCCCATTGCCGGAAATGTTCGCTCAGGGCCTTGTGCATGCCAGGATTGGATTCCGCATCGAAAAATTACAAGCAATTGGTCGCCCAGTTATTTACGCCCTAGGCCCTGCGAGCGATGGAATACACGCTTCTGAACACGCTGTTTGTCCAAACCCGGGGCGCGACCCTAAGGCGCGACCATTTGACGGTTTCTGTCGTGTTGAACAAGGCCGTGGTGATGACGGTCCCCATCCACCAGATCGAGGCCATCGTTGTTTGGGGGGGAGTCCATGTCACCCCGGCGCTGATGGCGCTTTGTGCTGCCAATCGGGTTGCTGTGAATTACATGACGGAATCCGGCCGGTTTCTGGCTCGAGTGGCCTCGCCGGCAATGGGAAACGTCCTCCTGCGGCGACAGCAGTTCCGCGTGGCTGACGACC
>CAWUOE010000724.1:0-1753 GCA_963923355.1 uncultured Gemmataceae bacterium
GTCCAGCAGGGGGCCGGTCCGCCCGAGGATACCAGTCCGGCCAGAAAACCGCCGATAGGTCCGGGAGTCTCACCCCGACTGGCGTTCAGCGTGGTGGTCATCAGCCTTGTCCCCCGTTGGCAAGGGCCATGTTCCTGAGTTTGTCCACGGGTGCCGTGCCCGTTTCGACTTCAGTCCAGCAACCTTTTCCCGCCGTGGCGCGACGGATGAAAACCGGTTTCCAGGGAATCCATCCGTGGCCCCGCCATGCGGCGCCACCCACCGGCACCTGGCCGGAGGCCGCAGCCTGGATGCCTGGCAACAGCCGGGCCAAGTGCTCACGCAGGACCGCCTCGTTGGGCGCCTCGAGGACCATGCTGAATTCGAACGCGCCGGACATGACGCAGGTGCGGTTGTGCAGGCTCGAAGCATGGACCCCCGCGGCGAACTCGTCTTCCGCATGCATCATCAGCAGGGCCAGTTGGGGGGTCGGTGCCGACTTAGAGGATGCATCCCCTACCAAAAGAGCGGTATCCTGGTCGAGCCACCCGAAAACAGCGGCGGCGGGATCGGAAGGCGCCGGCTTCTGGTCCGTGGCCACGGCCAGGGGATCGTCAACATGCTCCCCGCCGATCCGGGCCAGGCGGGAGACGGCGTGGCGCAGGGTTCCCCGGAGGGAGCTGCCGGCGATCATAGGCGCCCGGCGCGCGCCCCGGCCGCCCGCGGTGACCAGCACGGGGTGGTCTTGGGCTGCGGCAAAATATTTCCATTTTTCCGGATCCATTCCAGGGGGAACCATCAGGCTCTCCATGGGCGGGTTAAATGTGAGCCAGGGACCGCCACCGGTGGAGAGGCTGTTCCAGCCATATCCATCAGCCTGCATGCCAGCTTCGAGTTGGAAGCCCATTTCCAGGTATTCCCATGGTTCCTCCTTTTCACCCGCCAGTTGAACCTCCGCGGTTTCGGCCAAAGCCTGGTCCAGGGAAACCACCGCCAGGCCCGAACCCACAAGCTTTTTCCACAGTTCGGCCTTGTCGATCGTGGCATCCGGCCAAAGGGAGACATAAGCCGCCTGCAGGGGCAGATGAACGATTTCGATATTTTCCAGTTTCATCCGGCCCAAGCCGCGCGCCGCGGATGCGCCCAACCAGCAGCGCCCATGCCGCCATTCGTCGAGGGCGCGCAAGGCCAAGGCCAAAGGTTCATTCCCCCCGGTTTCGGTGTCGATTTCCAGGAACAGGGGCCAACGGGCTCCCTGGGGCAGAACCTCCGTGTCGAACTTGGCGCCTCGTTCCAAGGCCGTGGCGCCAGTCTTTTGGCGGACGCCCACTCCGTCGCGCGATTCGGGCATGCGCGCCGCGACATCCTCGGGATGGCTGGCATGAAACCGCCAAACGGATTGGCGATAGTCGGTGTTCTCACGCCCTGGGGACCGCTTGCCACTGACCATCTGCCACACGGGGTCCTTGTCCCAGGCAAGGGGTATGATTCTGGCCGCCGTGGCAACCAAGGCACCAGCCAGGGAGGATCCAGTCATTGTAAGGCGGCCCATGCCGTCGCGGGCGATGGTGCGGTCTTGGGCGGATGGGTCACCTTGCGTTCCACCCCCTGTCCAAGCCGATTGCTGGACCAGTGTTGCGCGGACCAGTGTCCGGTAGCGGGTCATTGGCCACGCTCCTTTCTTGCCTCGGCGGCAAATGCGCCAGCGGTCCTTTCAAGAAAATAACGACCTTTTTCGTCCGACTCTAGTGACTGCGATTCCTGTCTAAGACAC
>CAWUOE010000725.1:0-1741 GCA_963923355.1 uncultured Gemmataceae bacterium
GTGACTCGGTGGCGAAGCGATCGTACGGGGTGCCGGTCACTGTCTCACACACCAGCGAGGCATGGTGGAACGCCAGGGAGGAGTACCCGCAGTTTGTCCCCGGGTCGAAAGCCAGCTTGGCGGTGCGATGATCTTCTGTGAGGCCCAGAAAATATTCCCAAGAGCCCGTGTTTGGGGCACCGGTGGCTTCCGGACAGATGCCCGAGGTGTGGTTCAGCAGTTGGCGGACGGTGATGGCCGCCTTGCGCGGATCACTCAGCGGATAGGCCTGGGGGATGAAATCAAATGCCTTGTCCTCGAAGGACATGGGCTTGCTGGTCTTCCCTTGCCGGCTGCGCTCGGAGGCGATGGCCAGCACCGTGGCGCAGACCGCCTTTGAACAGGATGCCACCCGCTTGTTGTCGGTTGCCGCGCTGCGGCCCCTCTCTTCCTGCAGCACCACATATCCGTTCCGGATCACCACGGCCGCGAAGGAACGGCTATCCGATTGCCGGAGCCATTGCCTCAGGTCCTCCAACCGTTGGGGATCCATGCCCGCCCTGTTGCGAATCTGGTCCGGCTCGGACAACATCCGCCACCCGCCCTGCGATTCGGGTGGCGGGAAGTAGGTTGCATCGGGTTGCGGGAAGGAGCCGGTTTCAGCCGCCTGACAGGCAATGCCCACACCCATGGCGATGCCGAGAGTCACAATCAATGGCAACAGGTTTATCATGGGCCTGAGGCTTCGTCAGGGGGGCAGGGGGTGTGGTTCGAAATGGATTGTCTTCCACAGGGGCCGTGATGGCAAATGCGGGTTTTTTGCAGGAAGGGATAGGCTTGTATCCATCCACCTAAACTGGGTTAGAGAATGAGATTTGAACCGGGGTGGGCCGTGGACCTAAAAACTTTGTTGACGCGGTTTTTGGCCAACAGTGACAGGGCCCCCTTCTGGGCCAGGGCCTGGCTTGCCGCAGCCGGGGCATACAACCTGGGCTGGGGGGCTGTCACCATCCTGTTTCCCAACGCGCTGTTTGACTGGACAGGCGCAACGCGCCCCAGTTACCCGGAAATCTGGCAGTGTGTCGGCATGATTGTGGGTGTCTACGGGGTGGGCTACCTGATTGCCGCCACCCGGCCCAGGGTGCATTGGCCCATCGTCCTGGTCGGGCTGATGGGCAAGGTGCTTGGCCCCATCGGATTTGCCAAGGCGCTTTATGACGGGGTTTTTCCACCCCTGTTTGGTTTGACCATCCTGACGAATGACCTGCTGTGGTGGGTGCCCTTCAGCATGATCCTGGTGGATGCCTTCCGGTACCATTCCCGCACCGCCGCGGAAGCGCAACCATGAGCCTGCCGGATTTGCAGGGTGTGCTGCTGATCCAATGCGCCGTCACTTGCTACATGATGGGTCTTATTTGGTTTGTGCAGGTGGTGCACTACCCGCTTTTTGCCCGGGTGGGTGACCAGGCCTCGGTGGCCTATCAGGGCGCGCACATGCGCAGGACCACCTGGGTCACCTTGCCACCCATGCTGGTCGAGGCCGTCGTGGTGTTGATATTGTTAATTCCCTCGGAGGGGCATCAGCCCGGATGGATGGAGTGGGTCGGTGCGCTGCTGCTGGGCGTGATCTGGCTCTCCACTTTTTTCATCCAGGTCCCCTGCCATGAGAAACTGGCTGTTTCCTTTCAGGCCGTTGTGCACCGGCGGCTGGTGGCCACCAACTGGATCCGGACGCTCTGCTGGACCCTGAGGGCCGGGCTGG
>CAWUOE010000726.1:0-1740 GCA_963923355.1 uncultured Gemmataceae bacterium
CGCATGGCCGGCCATCAGCCCCCCGCCACTCACCGGGCAGACAAAATGCGAGATCCCCCTGCCCTGTCCGGCCAATGCCGCGCAGATCTCCATACCGCCCACCCCATTCCCGGCGATCACATGCGGGTCATCATAGGGGGAGGCCTGCAACGCCTTTTCCGTTTCGGCGATCTCACGCGTCAGCCGGTCCCGCTCACCGGTGACATGGTCCCGCGCGATGTCATAGGTCCGGATTTCCGCCCCGAACGAGCGGGTTCGTTCAAACTTGATCCGCGGTGCCGTCTCGGGCATCACCACGATCACCCGTTTGCCGAAACACATGCCCGCGAATGCGATCCCCGAGGCGAAATTCCCGGAGGAGTGGGCGGCCACCGGCCGGCTTTCCAGGTCCGCCAGGTGGTTGGCCATCCAGTTCAGCCCGCCCAAAAGCTTGAAGGATCCCGACGGGGTCCACCCGTAGTCCTTCAGCCAGACCCGACGGCCCGGTGGCAAACCCAGTTCCTTCTCCAGCGCATGCGAGCGTATCAGCGGAGCCGGCGACACATGGGCCCGGATGGCCGGCTCAGCCAGCCGCACTTCCCGCATCGAGACCACCCGGACGGACATGGCAATTCCTCCTTCCGCCCGGGATGGGTCCCGCCACCACCAATCAGTCCTTCGGTTCCACGAAATCGGCCATCCACACCTGGCTGGGTTGCCGGCCGTCGCGGTTCGAGGTCCATACCATTTTCTTGCCATCCGGGCTGAAGACCGGCAGCACATCCGCCCCCGGCGCGTGCGTGATACGCGTTTTCTTCCCGCTCTCCACATCCATCCAGTAGATGTCGTAGTTCGGCCGCCCCGCCACGGCGTGGTTGGCTCCGGCGTACACGATATGCTTGTTGTCCGGGTGCCAGTAGGGCCCCCAGCACACCCAGTCCAGGTCGTTGGTGAGCGCCCGCTCCCCGCTGCCGTCGGTGTTGATCACATACAGTTGCAGATGGTCTTTTTTCGACCGGTCCGAACGGAAAATGACCCGCTTGCCGTCCGGCGAGAAAAACGGCCCGCCGTTGTAGCAGCCGGGCGCCTTCGTGAGCTGCCGGGCGTTGCTTCCGTCGCTGTCCATGATGTACAGCTCCAGGTTTTCCGGCCCGCTCCGGTTGCTGCAGAACACGATCTGCTTGCCGTCGGGCGAGTAGCTGCCCTCGGCGTCATATCCCTTGGTGTCCGTCAGCCGTTTCATCTCCGTTCCGTCGGGATTCGCCTCGAAGATGTCCATGTTGTCGTCAAAGTCCCACTGGTACCGCCGCCGCACGCCCTTGGCCTTCTCCTCCGCCCTCGCGGCCAGTTCGGGCGCGTACTTGTCCTTGGCCTTGGGGTCCAGGTGAGACGAGGCAAAGATCACCTTCTTGCCCGTGGGGTGGAAATACGCGCAGGTGGTCTTGCCCACGCCCGGGCTCACGCGCCGGCTGGCCCCGGTCCCCAGGTCCAGTGTGTAGATCTGGTAGAACGGGTTGGTCCCCTCCCCCTTGCCCAGCTCCTCCGCCTGGAAAATCAGGGTCTTGCCGTCCGGCGAGAAATAAGATTCCCCCGCCCGGGCGAAATCTCTGGTCAATTGCTTCACATTCTTCAGGTGCGCCGATTCCGGTTCGGTCCAGGGCTGTCCACCGGCGGGCGACTGGCCCGGGCTCAGGGCAAGGCAAAGACTCAGGGCAACACAGGTCATGATCATCTCCGGGTGAAAAAAACTGGGTGGGCGGG
>CAWUOE010000727.1:0-1739 GCA_963923355.1 uncultured Gemmataceae bacterium
CAGCCGGGCCTGGGGCGTGCCGACCAGCATGGGTTGCCCGACCGGCTGGGGGCTAACATCCGCGGAGAGGCCGCCGCGGGCCAGTTCGAGCTCCTTGCCGGACCGGAGCCCGAGGCGGAGCAGCGCCGCGCCGGACAGCGTGAGCTCGGTGCCATCGGCCAGGCGGACGCGGGCGGAGGAATCGGGGGTGAGGGTTTCGAGGAATCCCTCGCGGAGCGGCTGGCCGGGTTGGAGCAGGGTGCCGACCGTGTCGAGGGCGGGTTTCCAGGTGACCGCTCCCGAGGCGGCGGTGAGCCGGGCTGCCGGGGCCTGCGACGGTGCCAGCGCGAGGCGGAGGACGAGCGCCATGGCCACGGATGCCAGTGCCGCGGCCCACAGGCGCGAGGCGGATGCGGACTGCTTGCCAGAAAGAGTGAAACGGAGGTTGGGGGTTTGAGGGGATGCGGTGAGCCGGCGCATGGTCTGCTGGACGAAGGCTAAGTCAGCATCGCCCGGGGGTACTAGGCGCCTGCGGGCGGACAGGGCCAGCAGGCCGGCCACCTGCCGCTGGCGGAAATATGCGAGCGCCCTGGCGCTGACGGAGCGGCCCCTTGGTCCCTGGGGAGAGCCATCTTGTTGCTGGTTTGGCGGCCCGTCGGCGGGGCCGTGGTTGGACTCGCTCATGGTTGATGGCCGGGTTTTTGATCCCCGTCCTCCTGGGCCATTTTCTGTTCGATACAGCGATGCAGGGCGCGACGAGCCTTCCAGAGGTGTTTCTTGATGGCACCCAGCGACCGGCGGGTGCGGGCGGCCACCGCGACGAGAGGAATGCGATCCTCGTAGCGCCAGCGCACCAGTTCCCTGGACCGGGGTGCCAGCGTCCGCAGGCACTCGGCCAGCCAAGCGAGCCGACGGACGGCGCGCGTGGGCGGCTCCTCCACGGCCTGGTCGGCCAGGCTCTGGAGGAGGAGGTGGCCATCGGGCGCAGAGCGCTGGCGGGTTCTGCGCCGGGCGGTCAGCTCGGTGCGGAGCTGGAACCGCGCGACGGAGAAGATCCAGGCGCCCAGGTCGGAACCCTCCCGGTAACGGTGGAGGTTGGTGAAAGCGGTGATGAAAGTCCGCTGGATCACCTCGTCCACCTCGATGCCGGGGCAGGCGGCCGAGGCCAGCCAGGCGCGCAGGGGCAGCTCGTGGCGTGCCACCACGATGGCGAACGCCTCCGTGTCACCGGCGCGGGTACGGCGAATGGCCTCCTCTGCCTGTTGTTCGGTCGGGACGGGAACACTGTCCATCAAGACATGATGGCAGAAGCGGGCGGGCGGTTACCCTCGGGGTCGGGATTTTTGGAAGGGCCCGGAATAGCCGGTTTGGGATGGTCAGGCTGCGGGTACTGGGGCAGGGGCAGTCTTTTTGCGCCGGTTTCGCCAGTAGCCACAGCCGCCAAGGGTGGCGGCCAGGGAACCCAGCAGCAGCGTGCCGGGTTCCGGGACAGCGGTGTGAGTGAAATTAACAGCCTCATTGGCAGTGGAGGCCATGGCAAGGCCGGAGAGGTTGATGGAACCGGGGGTGTAGCCGCCTGAAAAACTGACGGTGTTGAAGGTGATGGCGTAGTGGGTTGTTAAGCCATTGTTGTCCGTAAAGTCTGAATTGGTTTGGGCTTCCAGGGTGCTTCCAGTCATCATCAGATCCGTCGTAGCCCAGACTGTTGCCTTGGCGTATGTGGAGTCGGTGGGGTTGAGGGGGTTGGTAACCTTCTGAAG
>CAWUOE010000728.1:0-1737 GCA_963923355.1 uncultured Gemmataceae bacterium
CAGCTACGAGTGGTCCAAGGAAAAGGTGGAAGGGAATTTCCTCACAGGCACCACCCACCACCTGAAGCTGACCAGCCAGACGTGGCAGGGCCATCGCTGGGATCACGACCTGCTGCTGTTCGTGCCACCTGGCGCCAAACCGGGCAAGACGGTCGTTTTGCTGAACACCGGCGGCAACCCATCGGGAGGCAACCGCCTGCTGGGCCTCACCATTGCCACCCGCCTCAAGGCCCCGGTGGCGGTCCTTTTCCAGATCCCCAACCAGCCTCTCTACAACCGGACGGAGGATGCCCTCATCGCCGAAACTTTCGTGCGGTATCTCGAGTCGAATGGCAAGGATGTTTCCTGGCCCCTTCTGTTCCCCATGGCCAAGGCCTGTGTCCGGGCGATGGACACGCTCGAGGCCTATACCAAAGAGGCGTGGAAGGAGGATGCGGCGGAGAAGTTCGTGCTGACAGGTGCCAGCAAGCGCGGTTGGACCACCTGGCTGGCCTCGGCATTCGATCGCCGGATCGTCGCCTTCGCCCCGCTGGTCATCGACACCCTGAACATGCAGGACCAGATGAAGCACCAGCTTGAGGCCTTCGGCAAGCCCAGTGAGCAGATCAAGGACTATGTCGAGCGCAAGCTGGTCCCTCTGCCCCCCGGCGAAACAGCCCGAAACTTGTGGCTGGGTGTGGACCCCTTCAGCTACCGCGACCGGTTCCAGCAACCCAAACTCATCGTCAACGGCGCCAACGACCCGTACTGGACGGCCGATGCCCTGAACCTCTACTGGGACAAGATCCCCGGCCCCAAACATGTCCTGATCGTCCCCAACGCCGGCCACGACCTTCGCGAAAAGAACGCCGACGGCACCAAAACCATCGACCGCGCCCTGGCTACCCTCACGGTGTTCAGTCGTCGGGCCGCCTCGGGCAAGTCGTTGCCCAAACTGGAATGGAAACACACAGGCAACAACAAGGAGGCGACCCTGACCGTCCAGGCCAAACCGGCCCCTTCCAAGGTCACCCTGTGGCAGGTGAATGCTCCGCGCCAGGACTTCCGCAAGTCCGAATGGAAACCCACTGAACTGAAACTGTCGGAAGGCAAGGCGGAGGCCAAGGTGGCTTGCCCGGATTCCGGCGCCCTCGCTTTTTACGCCCTGTGCGAGTTCAACGACGATATCGAACCCTATTGCCTGGCCACCCAGGTGCGTGTACTGGAAGCGGGCAAATGATCCGGGCCTGAAACCGATTCCCCAGCAGGCGGGCCGGATTCCGGCCCGCCTGCTTTTCCCCCGGTTCAATTCGGGTTGGTTCTGGCGAAATACCGTTTGCCGCATCCTTCAATTATTAACGGATCCACAATGTCCTCAAAACAGGCGCCCGAGACGGTTGAATCGATTGCCGCGCTGGCCACCGAGGCACGAAATCCCGCCTCCGTGGGCCTCGATCAACTGGACGCGGCAGGCATCGCCCGCCTGATGAACAGCCAGGACGCAGCCATTGCGGCCCAGGTTGCCGGGCAGATTCCCGCCATCGCCCGCCTGATGGAAGCCATGGTGGAACGCCTGCGCCGCGGGGGACGCGTCCTGTTCACCGGCGCCGGGACCAGTGGGCGGTTGGGCGTCCTGGATGCGGCCGAGTGTGTCCCCACTTTCCAATCACCCCCGGGCCAGATATCCGGCCTCATCGCCGGCGGAATGGGGGCAATGTTTCGGGCGGTGGAGGGGGCCGAGGATTCCCCGGAACTGGC
>CAWUOE010000729.1:0-1732 GCA_963923355.1 uncultured Gemmataceae bacterium
TGGGCCAAATCTCTGCCCATGCCGACATATTGGGCACCTTGGCCAGGAAACAACAGGACATGGCCTTCCATGATTTAGGTTCCCGATGCGGTGCAGCTTGCTAAAAGGTCGATCAGATCGAAGGGGAAGTTGGCGGCGTGATTTGTGGCATCCGCTCCAGTTCTTCAACAATCAATTTGTTGATTCCTGCGCGAGCTAGTTTGGCTGCCAAACCCAGAGCATTTTTAATGGCACGCTCACCGCTGCTTCCGTGGCAAATGATGCAAATCCCGTCGATTCCAAGAAGAGGGGCTCCGCCAAATTCGCTGTAATCGTAGGTATTGACCAACTTGTGCAGGGCAGCCATTCCCTTTTCTTTTTCCAGATCCAGCGCCCCGATCACCTCTTTGCCCACCATTTTCATGATGAACTCAAAGAGCCCTTCGCAAACTTTCAAAATCACATTTCCAACGAAGCCATCGGTGACGATCACGTCTGCAACGCCCTTGTGGATGTCTCGCCCTTCAATATTCCCTATGAAATTCCCCTGAAGCTCACAGCTGGCGAATAATTGCTGAGTCAACCGAACCAGTTCGTTTCCTTTGCCTTCCTCGGAACCAACATTCATCAGTCCAATGGTTGGCTTTTCCTTTTTGAGGAGGTGCCGTGCAAAAATCTCACCCATCACCCCGTATTGGAAAAGGTGCTCTGCTTTGGGATGAACGTTGGCACCCACATCCAGCATGATGGAGGGTCCACGCATTGTGGGCATGATGGTTGCGATGCCAGGCCTGTCTACGTGGGGCAAAAAGCGACGGGTGAACATTCCCCCGGCCACCATTGCGCCAGTATTTCCAGCACTCACAATGCCTTGGACCTTACCGGTTGCTAGCAACTGCCAAGATCGGGTGATGGTATTGTCAGGCTTCCGCCGCAGGCCGATAGCTGGACTTTCATCCATACCAACAACTTGTGTGGCGTTGTGGTAATGGATTCGAGAAGCAACCGGGCAATCGGATGGAATTAATTTTTTGAGTTGGTTTTCCTCGCCAACCAAAAAAACTTCCAGTTCAGGATCCCGTTCAAGTGCCTGAATGGCACCGCCCACAATGGGATTGGGTGCGTGGTCCCCGCCCATCGCGTCGAGCGCAATCCTCATTTTTTATTACTCTTCCTTTTGGCCAGAGGAAATCACTTCCTTGCCCTGATAAAATCCACAGGTCCCGCAAACACGATGGGGAAGGATCGGGTTTTCACAGTTTTTGCAAAATTGGAACTGTTGCGGGGTAACCCTGTGGTGACTCCGACGCATGCCACGGCGTGATTTGGAAATACGCCTCTTTGGAACTGCCATGACACCCTACCTACGTGTAAAACAGATGAACCGCTAAGACATAACTTCGCAGTCCTTGATCAATTAAAAAGCCTAAGAATGGGCCTTTAACCTGTCAAGCTTGCATTTCGTGGTACCAAGGCCATCATACATCGGTAAAAATTTATATGATCATTCGATTAATTTTTGTGTAGCAGAATGCAGCAATTGGCATATATTTGGATATTTAGAAATGAATGAAGATAATAATTTGAAAAATAACATCAAATATAGATACGATCATTCAAACTCATTGGGTAGGGAACATCCGGAACGCGAGCACGAATTTCGATCTCCTTTTGAAAGAGACCGGGACAGGGTTGTTCATTCAACTGCTTTCCGACGGCTTGCAAAAAAAACCCAGGTTTTTCCCTCCCCTGC
>CAWUOE010000730.1:0-1730 GCA_963923355.1 uncultured Gemmataceae bacterium
AGGCTGGGACCCGCGCTGGTTTGTAAAGGTCGCCCAAGGGGAGGGAAACTGGACCGTGGAAGCTGCCCTTCCTCTCTCCCTGATCTGCTCCTCTCCACCCACTCCTAACCAGGCATGGCTGTTGCAATGCACCCGCGCCAGGCCGGGGAAGCAGGTCCAGGCTTGGGCCGGCACACCCGAATCTCCGGAGTCATCGCCCCGCCCGGAAAACCAGGGGGCCCTGCTGTTCCTGCCTGAAAACCCGGCCCGGGAAAGGCCTTAAGTCCTTGTCTCCCAGCTTTTTCCCGCGATTCGCCCGATTCCAGCACCTTTCCGGCACAGCCCGCAGGACCCGGCGGGTCCAGCATCAATTTGTCCTGGCCGACACTTCAGGCCCTTTCCGGTCCTTGATAAACGGTTCCCGACTCCTGTAGCATCAAGTGCACATCCTGACGGGCTGGCCCGGCACCGGGTCCAACAAGCCCAAGCGAGGTTGTCTGGGAGCACGAATTCATCATGCGAGCGGGCACGCCACGCTTTTTGCGGCACTTGATGCTGTGCGGCTGGTCAGTTGGGATGGTCCTGAGGGTTTCGGGAGGGGCCAGCGGCCAGGATGCTGCTGCCCCCCCTGCCCAGCCGGCCCCAAGCCAAAAAACCAACACCGATGAAACCTACCTGTCCCTGATCGAGGACTTGGGTTCACCCCAGTTCGCCAGGCGTGAGGCAGCGGCTGACACGCTGAGACTGGGAGGACAAGCCGGGTTGAAGGCCCTGCGTCGGGCGCAGAACCACCCGGATGCCGAAGTTCGCAGGCGCGCTGCCGAACTGATGGGCCCCCTGGAGGCCTCTCTCCGGCTAGCCCCGAAGCGGGTCACCCTCGAACGCAAGGCGCGCACCTTCCGAGCCACGCTGGAGGAGATTTCGAAGGCCACAGGCTATACCGTCGAAGCCTGGAACAATCTGGAGCAGCAAGTCGATTTCGGGTGCGACAATCTCACCTTGTTGGAGGCCGTGGATCAGTTGGGCCGGCTGACCGGCACCGTGCTTCAGCAAGGTTATGGCGATGACCGCATCCGTCTGGGTGCTGGAAATTGCCCACCGTTGGTCGCTTACGATGGCCCGTTCCGGTTGGTGGCAACATCGTTGCAACAGTACCGCAACATTGATTTGGCCAACACCAATACCGGCAGCCCCGGGGCAGTTGTTCCAAGCACCGGCAGAACTGAGACCCTCACTCTGGGCATGGCCATTTTCAGCGAGCCCCGGCTTCCACTGTTGGGGGTCAACGAGCCCCGTCTTATCGAGGCTTGGACCGAGGACGGCCAATCCCTGCTGCCCCCGGTCAATGACACAGCCAATGGCGCCCGCCGTCATGTCAGCCGTTACGGCAACGGGTATCGTTCGCAAACCCAGATGGCCAATGTGGTACTGAGACGCCCTTCCGGTTCAAGCGGGTCCATCAAAACCATTTCCGGGGTGGTTTCTTGCCTGGTGCTGGTGGATCAGAAACAGATCCCGATCACCACCGAGTTACCCAAAAGCAAAGGCAAGTCAGTTGACATCGGCTCCACCAGTTTCACCATTGAAGAGGTGACCGGCGTTGGGGACGCCCCGGGCAAACCGATCACGGTGAAGCTTTCCGTCCGCGAAAAAAACAATGACAACCCGGGTGACTACACCTGGATGAATTCGCTGTACCGAGCCATGGTGGGAAATGAGGGCGGATCCCTCACCCCCCAGTAGGAGCCATT
>CAWUOE010000731.1:0-1729 GCA_963923355.1 uncultured Gemmataceae bacterium
GAGGAATTTGTCGGGAATGCCCGAAGGGCTTTGGCCACATTACCCGATAGCCCTTTCCGCCAGGCTCTCCTGAATGCCGCAGACCGTGCCCTGCATCGCGCTTGTTAGCCAAATATCCTATCCAGCCCAAAGCCCCAGCATTGATTTCCCCTTGACCACCCAAGCTGGGATTGGCACTTTGCCGTCTGACTAAAATTCAGAAAGGGTTGGCATTCATTTGAAGGTGAAACGCTTGCAGATGGGAACCTCACGGCACCCTGGCAATTGCAGGAATGCAAACAGGCCTATCAGGGCACTGGAAAAATCCCCGGTCAACTACTGGAAAGACGTGTGGAAGCATGGGTAAATCCCCTCTGCAACCGGCGGTTTTTCTGGACCGGGATGGAGCCCTCATCGAAGAAGTTCACTACCTCAGCCGGGTGGAGCAGGTTCAACTTCTGCCTGGCGTGGTGGAAGGGCTCCGCCTGTTGGAGCGTGCTGGATTTGCCTTGTTGGTGGTCACCAATCAGGCAGGCGTTGCGCGCGGTCTTTTTCCTGAAAATCAGGTCGATGTCATCCACCGCCATCTCGAGGATGAACTGGCCCGCCATGGTATTGGCATCACCGCCTGGAAATATTGCCCCCACCACCCCACCGAGGGTGAGGGCCCTTACCGGGGGGAATGCGCCTGCAGGAAACCCGCTCCGGGGATGCTGCTGGAAGCCGCCGAAGAATTGGACCTGGACCTAAGCAGTAGTTTCATGATTGGCGACAAGCGCAGTGACTTGGAAGCTGGCAGCCGTTCTGGGTGCAGGTCTATCCTGGTGCGGACTGGCCATGGCTTGGCGGAGGAAGAAACCGTCCTGCCCGGACTGAAAGGCTTTTTGGGGGTTCGTGACCACATGTTGGATGCGGCCAAATTGGTGCTGCAGGCGGGCCAGCGCTCGCTTCCTCTTCCCTCCCCCGAAATGCGTGCAGGCGCCTGACGCTTCAAGTAACAAAACGGAACTCGCATGGCACCCAAGACCGATGTGGCGATCGTAGGAGGAGGCATTGTGGGTTTGGCCACCGCGCTTTCCCTGGCCGAAGCCGGTTGCCGCCACGTCACTGTGCTGGAGACAGAAGATGGCGTGGCCCGACACCAAACGGGCAACAACAGTGGCGTGATTCACTCGGGCCTCTACTACAAACCCGGCAGTGAAAAGGCCCGCACCTGCGCCGAAGGGCGAGAACTGCTTTACCGATTTTGCGCGGAGCATGGCGTGGCCCATGAACGCTGCGGCAAGGTGGTTGTAGCCTTGGATGATGGACAGATCCCCGCCCTGAACGAACTGGAACGGCGTGGAAAAGCAAACGGTCTGGATGGAATCACTCGGCTGGATGGTGCGGGCCTGCGCCTGCACGAACCCCATGTCGCAGGAATTGCGGGCCTTTTTGTGCCACAAACAGGCATTGTGGACTACAAGGGCATGTGCCGCGTGATGGCGCGGCGCATCGAGGAACTAGGCGGCACAATCCGTTTCAATAGCCGTTTGGAGCACGTGCGGGCCGAGGGCCCGATCCTGCGTCTGGTAACCTGGTCCTGTGAGTTGGACGCCGGGCATCTGATCAATTGCGGCGGCCTCCAGTCCGACCGGGTCGCATGGATGTGCGGTGTGGACCCGGGAGTCCGTATCGTCCCCTTCCGTGGCGAGTATTACGACCTCACCCCCGACGCGCATCATTTGGTCAAAAACCTGATCTACCCGGT
>CAWUOE010000732.1:0-1728 GCA_963923355.1 uncultured Gemmataceae bacterium
CCGCGCGGATCAGGTGGCCCTGTGGGCCCAGGCGGCGTGCCAATGGGAATGCGTTGCCCGCAAGCCGGGCAATGTGCACAGAACCAAGGATTTTAAGGATACGACGCTGCTGGATTTTCTGGCATCGGCTGCCGCGATCGGGCCGGTGATGGGAAGGGCCGCAGGGCGCGGGCTTGGGCCGACCATTCTGGAGGCGGTGGAGGCGACCCGGGACGCTGCGGGCCGGAACACGAACCTGGGGTTGATCCTGGCGATGGCTCCCCTGGCCGCGGTGCCCGAGGGGAAGGATTTGCGATCCGGTGTGGATGAGGTGCTGCGGGGCACTTCGGTGGAGGACGCTGTGCTGGCTTACCGGGCCATCCGGCTGGCCTCACCGGGGGGCCTGGGCCAGGCGGGGGAGCAGGACGCCGGGGCTGAGCCGACAGTGAACCTGCTGGAGGCGATGCGATTGGCCGCGGACCGGGATGACATCGCCCGGTTGTGGAGCAACGGGTACGCCGATCTGTTCGACATCTGCCTGCCCACCCTGGGAGGCGGGCTTCAGCACACGGGTTGTTTGGAGGGGGCGATCGTACTGCTGCATCTACACCTGATGGCGCTGAGGCCGGACAGCCTGATCGCTCGGAAAGCTGGTGTGATGGAGGCGGAAACAGCGGCGCGCATGGCAGGTGAAGCCGCCCGGGCGGGCTGGCCGCACCGGCAGGCGGGGTGGCAGGCGCTGGGTGAGCTGGACCGCTGGCTGCGGGCGGACGGCAACCGGCGGAATCCGGGTACGACCGCAGATTTGGTGGGAGCGACGCTGTTTGCCGGATTGTTGAGTGGTCAGCTGAGTCTGCCCTGTGTGTTTCCCTGGTGGACGGGGGCAGGAATTTGGCCCTGATCATTTGATAGCTGGCGCAATATTTGGTTCGAAAATAGACTTCATGAGAACATTGGGCATTCAGCGGCGTATCAAAAGCACTTCTTGATCGTTTTTTAAGTCCTCCCGTTTCCGGTGCATTGCATATCGCATGGAAGCATGTCGGAGAGTTGCGGATGCAGCAGTTTGAAGCCATGGAAATAGCCATGGAGAACGGGATCGAGTCGGTCCGGGCCCAGGTTTTGACCAGTTCGGTTTACCGGATGGTGATCCGTGTGATGCGGGAGAACGATTGGTGTGTCCGGACCGGGTCCAGTGCCCTGTATGGATTCCTTGCGGAAGCGCTGGAGGATCGTGGGCTGACCCCGGTGCTATCCGACCGTGAGGAAATGGTTTCGGAGTATCTGTTCCACAAGCTGACCCAGACCGGGTGGCACGGGATCGCCAAAGACCAGAAGATCGCGCTGGAACCGCACTTCGGCTGAGTGGGGCGGACGGCAGTCCTGCTGGGACAAGACAGCGGCAACCTTTAGAATGAGACCAGAGTTCCGGTCACCTTTTCACGGGGTTGCGATGTCTTCTGAACGGTATGTGGTGCGGGTCAGCAAGGATTACCTGGTGTTCTGCTCGGGTCATTTCATCAGCTACGAGTCCGACAAATGCGAGTGCCTGCACGGGCACAATTACCGGGCGGCCGTGTCGGTGGAGGCGCCGCTGGATGAAAACCACTACGTGTTCGATTTCATCGCGCTGAAGAAGATCGCGCGGTCGCTGACCGACGAGATCGACCACAAGATGATGCTGCCGACTGGCAACGCCCTGATCCGCGTCCACACCGGGGAGCGGCAGGTGACGGTGAATTTCAAGGA
>CAWUOE010000733.1:0-1726 GCA_963923355.1 uncultured Gemmataceae bacterium
GAGAGCCTACTGGTACGGGTGGGACCTTTTGCTTCGGGGCTTTCCCTGGGAGGCCCATGAGGTCTGGGAGCCACTTTGGCGAATGCGGACAGGGCCCAAGAAATCTTGGCTGCAGGGCCTGATACGGCTGGCAGCGGCACTGGTTAAAGCCCGATCAGGCAATGAATTGGGCATGAGCCATCATGTGTCCGGAGCGTTGGCTCATTGGCGTGGGGTTGGTTCCGATCAGTTGCCACACGGAGGCATGCTGTTGCCGCCGCTGGAGGATTGGTTGGACCCGGGCCACAGGCCATCAGCCCAAGCCACGTGGATTGCCGCATGTTCGGGTTTGAAACCGGGTGCCCCGGGGCCAAACCTGCTTGGTGGGGACTGTGGCATTCCTGAGGCGGTCCTCAAGGCCCTGATGCTGGCTTTTCAGCAGGAAACTGACTCCAATACCTTTCTTTGAAAGGGTTGATGGCAGGCCCCTTGATGTTTTCGTTCACCAAGGCTGGCCGCACAGATTGCCACCAGGAGTCATGGTATTCCGACATCGAGAGAACCAGATCCGGATGTTGCCGGGCCACATCCTTTTTTTCGCCGGGGTCGGTGGACAAGTCGTAGAGTTGCCAGGGACCATCCCTGTCCGCGATGGGTTGTATCAGCTTCCATCGACCATCCTGCACCGAGGTGACCCGGCGGGCATAAGCATCGGCCTTGCCAGTCGGCCAGCGGCCTAGATGGCTAACCAGCATACGGTTTTGCCAGGGTGCCGCCTTATCGAGAATAAGCGGTTTCAGGCTGCGCCCCTCCATTTGTTTGCCCATGGAGGCAGGGACTGGTACCCCGCAAAAATCAAGCAAGGTGGGGGCCACATCCAGATGAGCGGCCAGAGGGCTGATTTCCCCGGGTTTTATCCGGCCCGGCAGGCTCCAGAAGGAGCACCCGCGTGTTCCGCCTCGCCAGACGGTTCCCTTGGCACCGCGCATGCCGTCATTGAACACGGGCACACCGGCAGTTCCACCGTTGTCATTGAGGAAGAGGACCAGGGTGTTTTCCCTCAGGTTCCGTTCCTGCAAAAAGGTCGTCAACCTGCCGATGTTGTCATCGATATTGGCGACCATGCCAAAAAATTTGGCCTGCTCCTTGGTCACCTTGCCGCTGTATCGGGATTCATCCTCAGGCCGGACCTGCAGCGGTGCGTGTGGAGCATTGGTCGCGATCCAGCAAAAGAAAGGCTGTTTGCCATCCTTTTCCGCCATCCATTGCATGGCCCTCCGGAAAAAGATGTCTGTGCAGTAGCCTGTTTCCTTCACGAAGGTGCCGTCGCACCACAAGGCGGGATTGGTGTAGGTGTTTCCCGGTGCGTCCCCGCAACTGCCCGGGTATGTCTGGCCTATCCCGCCGGCACCATGGATGCAGACCTTGTCAAAACCCCTCTTTTCCGGAAGGTAGGCGTCCTCATCACCCAGGTGCCATTTGCCAAAGATGCCCGTGGTGTAGCCGGCATCCCGCAACACCTGGGGGAGGGTGATGGCTGAGGGGGCCAAGCGCTCGCGTTCGAAGATGGTGTGCGTCACCCCGCTTTTGAACTCGTGACGTGCGGTAAGAAGGGCCGCCCGGGTGGGAGCGCAGGTGGGTGAAACGAGGAAATTGGTGAACCGCGCACTTTGCGCATGCAATTTGTCGAGATGTGGTGTTTTCAACACCGGGTTGCCATGGGCCCCGATATCGCCGTATCCCTGGT
>CAWUOE010000734.1:0-1726 GCA_963923355.1 uncultured Gemmataceae bacterium
CGTCCCACACCTGCTCCCGCGTCTGCTCCTTCATCAGCAGGTGCGTCGCCGCGTGCCTCAGGGCGTTCTCATACCGGTCCAGTTGCAGCCTCAGCACCACATCGCCCGGCTTGGCATCGGCCGGAATCTTCGCCACAGCCCCAGCCACCAACCGGTCGATCTCCAGCAGCTTTTCACCCAGCGCGTCTTCCACCAGCACCTTGTTGTTTTCTCCCAGCCGCAGCACCAGGCCGATGTTCTGGTGCGCGTCATTGGCCGACACACCCGTGTGCGGCCGCTTCTGGCACAATTCATCGAATCGCTTCAGGTAATTGGCGGGATAATCATGCAGGGCCGAATAAGCCTCCTGCGGATACTGGTTGATCATCTTGGCGGCGTTCGCCAGCCAGATCGGGTTCTTCATCGACGAGAGCAGCCGTTTCTGCTCCTTGAACAGCGCGTGGATGTTGTAAATCTCCACCCCGGTCAGGTCCGGGCCCTCCACATCCATCCGTTCCTCGAGATGCGCCAGGAAGCTCAGCCCCCCGGTCCGCTTCACCAGACTCGCCATCTCCAGCGTGCCAGTCGCCTTGGGTACTGGGGTCAGCGGATAGGCCAGCAGTCCGGCCTCTTCCGCCCCCGGGATCATCAACACCCCGTCCCGCATCCCTTGATGCCCGTCCTTGACAAAGTCGTAGTGCGGCGCCGGATGCTCCGTGAACATCAGCACCTGCGTGCCCGCCTTCTTGGCCGAGGCAACGATGTCTTCGATCTTCCCCCGGCTGTCATGCGAGAACGCCGAATGCACATGCAGGTTCGTCCGGTACTCCTTCCAGGGTCCCGGCCGGGGCACCTCCTGCCTCTGCTTGGCCCACTCTGCCACGCTGGCCCGCACCGCCGCCAGCTTCTCGGCGGTCATCCGGTCCAGGGCATCCGCCCGCAAACCGGTGCAAACACCAACCAACGCCAACAAACCGAGGCTTGCCAATCGCATGAATTTCCCTCCGTGCATGGGATTGGTTATACCCCGGTTCCCCCGTCCCCCGCTGCCAGCACCGGCCCGCTGGGCCGAAGAACCGCGCAAAAACCGACACCAGCTCCCCACCCCTGTGCCGGTTGGGCAAGTCAGGCTAGCTGCCCGGGCCGGAAAACCCCGCTCCAGAGCCAGCTTTGCCTTGCGGTCAACCGCCAAAAAGGTAGACTTGGAAGGCCTGCCTGACTTCCTTCCGGCTTCCCCGGAGGCCTTGATGCTCCGAATCCTTGGCTCCCGCCGACAAGCCTGCTCCGGCCCCAGCCGCCGTGACTGGCTGCAGGTCGGTGGTTCCACCTTGGCGGGCATCAGCTTGGCCGACCTGCTCAAGGTTCAGGCCGCAGGCACCAGCCCCAAAGCCAAGTCTTGCATCCTCCTCTACCTCTACGGTGCCCCCAGCCAGCTGGAAACCTTCGATCCCAAGCCGGACGCCCCCGTGGAGATCCGCGGCGAGTTCGGCCACATGCCCACCAGCATCCCGGGCATCCGCTTCTGCGACCGTCTGCCCCGCCTCGCCCGCGTGGCCGACAAGATGACCATCCTCCGCAGCGTCACCCACCAGCACCCCATCCACGGCGTCGCCTTCGCCACCACCGGCGTACCCACCATCGATGTCGCCATGGAACTCGCCCCGCGCGATGCCCGCCACTGGCCCTACATCGGCTCCGTGGTCGACTACCTCTTTCGGTCCCGTGGCAGCAAGGCCCCCATCCCCGA
>CAWUOE010000735.1:0-1720 GCA_963923355.1 uncultured Gemmataceae bacterium
ACCGGAAGGCCCGGGGGAATCGTTCCCCCGGGCCTTTGTGCTTTTTTGTTGGGAGAGGTTTGCCAGGTTCAATCCGATTGGGGAGCGTGTTTGCCCTCGCGCAGCAGGACAAAAACTTCCCAAAGCGCCAAGGGGACCAGCCAACTGGCCCATGCCGCCCAACGGTATGCCGTTTCCGCATCCTGAACGCCGGCCAGTCCGGCTGCTCCGGAAATGAGGCGGAGGACCACGGCCGAGCAGATCAGGACCTGGCAGCGGAGCATCCACCGGCGATGGGCATGGAAATGCCGCCCTTGCGCTTGGAGGAACCCGGCGACAGCGCACCCGCCCGTCAGACCCGCCAAGGTGAGGAAAGCCGATCCGGCCACCCAGCCGGCGTAGGCATGCCGGGCCATCAGGATACCGCTAACCAGCAATACCGGGAGCAGGAATAGCAGTTGGGCCATCCCCAGCCTGCGGTGCCAGGCGGGCCATCGCATTCGGATGGTCAGGCTGATTAACGCCAAACCGTTCACCAGGGCCAGCGGGCCCGAAAAAATATGGGCGTAAAACGCCACCCGGTAGGAACCATGGAAAATTGGTTCACGGCCCACCAGAAAATTGGAATCAAAACGGGGCGGGAAATAATCGGGATAGTTCCACAGGATGGCTGCCAGCACCCGCGCGATCAGCACGAGCGCCGCCCAGCGAAGCAATCGTTCCAGGGCTGGTCTTGCCAATGGTGCCTAGTCCAGATGCTGTGGAGGCTCTCCACCATCAATCGTGATCCAGGAGGCTAGAATATCTGGATTTATCGAGCTGTTTAATCGCCTAAAGGAGCCATCGGCAAACGCAACCTGGAAGGATTGGTAGTGCTGATGGAAAGGCCGGCCGTTGCCCGAAATAGGGAGATCCATGAGATCAAACCCCCGCACCGTTGCGATGCCACCTTGGGCCCATGGGCCCAAGGTGCCACTGCGTGCCCATGGGCTCAAGGTGGTTTCGGTTTCCATCAGGGCGATGGTGTTTGCCAAGCCGTCCCGGATCATGGATGGGGTGGTTTTACGGTCATAGCCCATGAAGCCATTGCCGGGAGCGCCCACAGGTCGGCTGGCCGCATCCAACCCGATTCCGGCTATGGCCACATAGGTGGTGATTGACAGGTTCGATTGGTCGAGTGATTTGACCTGTGCTGGGCAGAGGAATTCCCTTATGGGTTTGTCGGTGATGGCCCGGTTTTCTGGGTACCCTTTTTCCAGATTCAGTTGCTGGTACAAGGCATTCTGGTCCAGATGAGGCAATAGCGTCACCATCCAGCTCAGCCTGTCTTCCGGAACATTGCCTGGCCCAATGCAGCCGGTTGGATAACAGCCTTCCCGAGGGCCTGGCTGAGTGTCAGGCCCGGGTTCGCCCCTGGGGGAGCCCCGTTCCTGCTGTAGGTGGATTCCCAAGCTGATGGCCTTCAGGTTGTTGGCGCAGGTCATCATGTCCGCCGCCCCCCGGACATTCCGTGTCGCCGGAAGGAAGAGCATTGCCAGGAAGGCGAGGATCGCCAGAACGATCAGAACTTCCAGAAGCGTCAACCCTTGGCGATGCTGTGGGCGCACGGTTGCTTCTCCCTGAAATGGGCTTACTGCCCGTTTTGAGCCTAACCTACCTTTTCGATGCATGAAAATGGATTCAGGCCAGGGGCCTTGAAGGGTTCCCTTGCCCCGATCCGGGATTTTCAGAAAAATGCGGG
>CAWUOE010000736.1:0-1713 GCA_963923355.1 uncultured Gemmataceae bacterium
AGACAGCCCCCAGCCAGGAGCTGGCCCTGGCGGTCAACCGGTGTGATCCCCGGCCCCCCGCCACCCACCTGCTGGTGCGTGGGAATCCCCACGCACAGGGACCGGTGGTGAAGCCGGGCTTCCCGGTCGCCCTGGGTGGCGCGGAACCGGTCATCAGCGATGCGGGCCCGCAGGATCGATCCGCCGGCAGGCGCAAGGTGCTGGCCAACTGGGTCGCCTCGGCGGACAACCCGATGACCGCGCGGGTGTGGGTCAACCGGATCTGGCAGCATCACATGGGTCGCGGGATCGTGGCCTCGTCCAACGACTTCGGCAAGTTCGGCACGCCTCCCACTCACCCGGAACTGCTGGATTGGCTGGCGGGTGAGCTGGTGCGCCAAGGATGGAAGGCCAAGCCGCTGCACAAGCTGATCCTGCTTTCGGACGCCTACACGATGAGCAGCGCGGCCAACGCGGAGGCATTGGCCAAGGATCCCAACAATCAACTGTACTGGCGCTATCCCATGCGCCGGCTCGAGGCGGAGGAGGTGCGCGACAGCATCCTGATGGTGAGCGGGCAACTGAACCGCGAGATGCATGGCCCGTCGGTGTACCCGCCCATTCCGCGCGAGGTGCTCGCGGGGCAATCCCGCCCGGGCGATGGCTGGCCGGTTTCGCCGCCGGAGTTGGCCAATCGTCGCAGCGTGTATGTGCATGTGAAGCGCTCGCTGCAACTGCCGGTGCTGTCGCAGCATGACCAGGCCGACACGGACACCAGTTGCCCGGTGCGGTACGTGACCACCGTGCCCAGCCAGGCGCTGGGCATGATCAACGGCCAGTTCAACAATGAGCAGGCCGGTTTCCTGGCCAAGCGTCTGGAAAAGGAATTGCCCGGCAATTTACCCGGGCAGGTGAAGCGCGCCCTGTGGCTGACCACGCAGCGCGAGCCGACCGAGGCCGAGGTGGCCGGCGACATGGCCTATCTGGCCGACCTGAACCGGCGCGGGCTTTCAGCCGGCGAGGCTCTGCGCCAATTGTGCCTGGTTGACTTGGCGGCCAGCGAGTTCATCTACCTCGATTGACCCGCTGGCGCGGGGAGCGACACGGAAGCGGACAGGACGGAGTGTTGGACATGGACACCAGCCGACAGTTTTGCGGTCGCACGCGGCGCGACTTTTTATGGAACACCGGGGCCGGATTCCCGGCGGTGGCGCTTTCGGGCATGCTGGGAAGCGACTTTTTGGCCCGGGCAATCCGTGCGGCCGACGGCACGCCGTTGGCTAACCCGCTGGCGCCCAAGCAACCCAAGGGCGATGCCAAGGCCAAGGCGGTGATCTTTTTGTTCATGTACGGCGGCCCCAGCCACATGGACACTTTTGATTACAAACCCAAGCTGTATCCGCTGGATGGCAAAACCATTCCGGTGAAAACCTTCGGCCGCGGCGGCCACAAGGATGGCGGCAGGGCGGTGGGGCCCAAGTGGCAGTTCAAACCGGGCGGCCAGTGCGGCAAGATGATCTCCGACCTGTTCCCCAACCTGCGGGAGCGCGCGGATGACATCGCCTTCATCCACAGCTTCCACGCCGAAAGCCCCATCCACGGCTCGGCGATGTTGATGATGAACTCGGGTCGCCTGCTGTCGGGCCATCCGGCGTTGGGATCCTGGGTGAACTATGGCCTGGGCACGCTGAACGAGAACCTGCCCGGGTTTGTGGTGATGCTGGACAAGACCGG
>CAWUOE010000737.1:0-1710 GCA_963923355.1 uncultured Gemmataceae bacterium
GCCTGCTGACAGACAGCTACAAGGTGAGCCATCACCGCCAGTATCCGCCGGGCACCACGGCGGTTTATTCCTATTTCGAATCCCGCACGGGGGCCCAGTACCCGGAAACGTTGTTTTTCGGCCTGCAGTACTGGCTGAAAAACTACCTGGTGGGTCAAGTGGTCACCCGGGAAAAGATTGAGGCTGCGGATGACCTGTGCCGGTCCCATTTCGGCCAGCCGATATTCAACCGTGCCGGGTGGGAATATATCCTGCATAAGCATGGCGGCCGGTTGCCGGTGGAGATTCGTGCGGTTTCCGAGGGGTTGCTAGTTCCCCAGTCAAATGTGCTGATGACGGTGGAAAACACCGATCCTGAAGCTTTCTGGCTGACCAACTACCTGGAGACGCTGCTGGTGCAGGTCTGGTACCCCTGCACGGTGGCCACGCAGAGCCGGGCGATGCGGGAGGTGATCCACAAGGCCTTGGAGGTGACAGGCGATCCTGGGGCCATCTCCTTCAAGGTGCATGATTTCGGGTTCCGCGGAGTCACCTGTCCCGAGCAGGCCGCCATAGGCGGGGCGGCCCACCTGGTGAATTTTGAGGGGACCGACAATCTGGCTGCCCTGATTTTAGCGTGCAATTTTTACGGGGCACCCTGCGCCGGATATTCCATCCCGGCGGCCGAGCATTCCACCATCACCTCTTGGGGCAGGGAGCGCGAGGTGGAGGCCTGCCGCAACATGCTGGACCAATTCCCCTCTGGTTTGGTGGCGGTGGTCAGCGACAGTTACGATGTGTTCCAATGCTGCTCTGAGATATGGGGTGGTACCCTGAAGGACAGGGTATTGGCCCGGGACGGGGTGTTGGTGATACGCCCCGATTCGGGCAATCCGCCCGAGGTGGTGGTGAAAGTCTTGGATATCCTTGGCAAAAGGTTTGGCAGCACGGCAAACGCCAAGGGGTACCGGGTGCTGCATCCCCGGGTGCGGGTGATTCAAGGGGACGGCATAGATTTCACTATGCTGGGCCGCATCCTGCAGGCGATGGCGGGTTCGGGTTGGTCTGCCGACAATATTAGCTTTGGTTCCGGCGGCGGATTGCTTCAGAAAATGAACCGCGACACCCAGCGTTTTGCCTTCAAGTGTTCCTCGGTCACCGTGAACGGTTTGGAGCGCGATGTCTTCAAACAGCCGGTCACAGACCCCACCAAACGATCCAAAGCCGGCAGGATGAAACTGGTGCGGGATGCTCATGGCTTTGCCACGGTATCTCAGGCCGACCCACGGCCCGACTTATTGCGGCCCGTTTTCCGCAATGGCGTGCTGCTGGAGGAACAAACCCTGGGTGCTGTCAGGAATTTGGCATCAGGGCAGACATAGCCAAACGTGATTCGAGTGGATCAGCAAAAGGATTTGGCAATTGGTTGACAAGCTAAGCCAGGTCAACGGAAGTCTGGAGGGTTGAATGCATTTCGTTTTATGACAGGGAGCGACCTGAGCCGTTCTTACCTGAATTAGACTGAATCTGAACAAAACTGAATGGATGCAAAAAAGCCAAGCTGGCTTGATTTTTAAAAATAGCTTGAAAAACAGCAAATAATTCCATTCGCCCAGCTTTCGGATTTCCCCGCAGTGTCCAAATTTGCGCCCGTCATTTCATTGCAATAACAAAAACGCGCAGACAGGGTTTGTCTGGAAGTTGAACCATGGATGGGGAGATGCGCGTGAG
>CAWUOE010000738.1:0-1706 GCA_963923355.1 uncultured Gemmataceae bacterium
CCCTTGGACTAACCCACCCACCGAATCCAGTTACTTGCAACAGATCGAAAGCCTGATTCACTCGGAGGAGAAATAATGCTGATACTGGCGACCTGGCTCACCTTCACCACATGCCTTCCCGGACAGTTCACAGGGCTAGCGCCCATTCAGCCCATTCAGGGCGAGGAAAAACCCGCCAAGCCTGCCTGGGTGCGGGAAGTATCCATCCAGCGCGCCAAAATCCCGTACCGCTCCCTGGCCCACCCGCTGTTGCCTCCCACGGCCGAATTGTCCACCGGCAATGCGGCCCTGTGTTATTACCGGGCTTTCTCGCCCGAAACCTTTTCCCACAGCCGCAATGACAAGGACTGGTGGAAGAAGGAGGAGGCCTGGTCAAAGGCCAAGCTGACGGAATTGCCCCAGAAGGAGATGGAGTTCCTGCTGAGGTACTGGCCGCTCGAGCAGATGGAACTGGGCGCGCGAAGGACCTACTGCGATTGGGAAATGACCGATCGTCTCAAGAAGGACGGGTTTTCCGCCTTGCTTCCCGATGTCCAAAGCATGCGTGAACTGGCCCGCCTGCTCAGCCACCGTATCCGGCTGAAATTGGCCCGCAAGGATTTTGAGGGTGCCCTCAGGGACATCCAGACCCTGATGGCCATGGGCCGGCATGTCGCAGATGGCCCGACCATGATCCAGCACCTGGTCGGTATCGCCCTGTGCTCCATCGCCCTCGAACGGCTGGAGGAAGGCATCCAATTGCCGGACTTCCCCAGTGTGCATTGGGACCTGTCGGTCCTGGCAGTTCCCTTCCTCACCCTCGAAACCGCCCTCGGGGGAGAGCGCATCGGCGCGGATAGTCTTCTGGGTACCCAGGACCTGGAAAGAGTCATGTCCAAGGAGGAAGCCACCGAAAAAATGGCCAAATTCCAGAAGCAGCTCGGCATGCTGTCCAGCAATGACACCAACTACCAGGCGGCCGTGATGGCGATCTCGCTGATTTCCTACACCCAGTCCAAGGAATGGCTGGTGAATCAGGGCACCCCGCGGGATACGGTCGAGAAAATGCCGGTCGCCCAGGTCGTGATGGCCCGCATGGCGGGCGAATTCAACCGCGAGCGGGACGAGATGTTCAAGTACGCCAATCTGCCCCTGTGGCAGGCTGCCCCCCTGCTGGCCGATCAGGAACAAAACCTGCGCCCGGGCAGCGGTCAGTCCGTTTCCAAAATCCTCGCCAGGCTGCTGCTGCCCGCCCTCAACCGCGTTTTTGAAAGCCGGGTGCGGCTCGACCGCAAAATCGCCGTCCTAAGGCAGGTGGAGGCCATCCGCCTGCACGCCACCCAGAACGGCGGCCTTCCCGAAAAGCTGGAAGATATCAAGGCTCCCCAAGCACTCGATCCGTGGCATGGCAAACCGTTTGAGTATGTCCGGACCGGTCCGAAAGAAGCGACCCTGACGGGCAAGCCGCTGGGCAAGGGCCCCATGGCGATCCACAACACGGTCCTTTATGAGATCCGCTGGAAGGACTGATTCCCGGTATACTGTTGGAAGCATCTCTTTTTCTCAGGAGTCGAAGATGATTCGTTTCAGGCTGTTTTCCATGGTGGCCGCCATCGGCCTCGCAGTTGCCGGCGCGGTTCCCGCCCGGGCGGTTGATCCCACCCCGCACCTTGATGGGGAGACTTTCGTGGTGGTCCGGATCCGCCCCGGCAAGGTGGACCTCACCA
>CAWUOE010000739.1:0-1704 GCA_963923355.1 uncultured Gemmataceae bacterium
ATGCGCCGGACCAGCGCCTCCACCACCTTGGGTATATCCCTGTCGGCCAGTTCCATCATGCCAAGGGCCATGACAGCGCGGATGCGTGGAGAACCGTCCTTGTCGTTGGTCCTCTCGATGATGGTGGGAATGGCTTGGCTGGCCAAAGGACCAAACATCACCACCGCCCGGATGGCCCGCTCCCGGACGCTTGGGTCGGCATTTTTCAAATCGGTGACCCATTCATTGAGGCCGCGGCCCCCCACAGTGGAGATGTAATTGTCCTTGCCGCTTTTTGACGGGACCAAATCCTTTTCATCCCCCTTGTCCTTGCTGGCACCTCCAGCGGTCGGAGGAGGCTGGACAGGAACCGATTGGGACTGGACGCTTGCCCAGGTGAGGGTGATTGACAATAAACCCAGCACCATCAAGGAAATATGTCGCATGAAAGGCGCCTCCCAAGTGCGTTCGGCTTGGTCCGTTATTTATGCTCGTCAGACGGTTTAATCATTTCCGCAGCCCTGTAACCAGCCTAACACGGCCCAGTTACCCGGAACAATCAGAACCAAAACCCCACAAAAAGCAGCGGCCGAAGGCTGTTCGGACCCAATTTTTGATTGCCTCCCGAGGTTCATCATGGGATTCTGAAGGAGGCTCGAATTGGCGGAAAGCGCGCTGCTTTCCACAAGATCGGCAGGGGTGCCCCCGCTTGTGCCCCGTCCGCGAGAATGAAAACTGCCAAGGCGCCGTTTCAAGCGCAGGGGCCACAGGGAATATCAAGATGTTTTTAGCCAGCATGGTGTGGACGGGGCTTTGCCTTGCCACCGCGGCCCAACCCGCCAAACCTGATGCCGTCACCGGGGACAAACCGGTGAGCTACTACCGCCAGGTGCGTCCGTTGATTCAGTTGAATTGTCAGGGGTGCCACCAACCCGCCAAGGCCCAAGGGGCCTACATCATGACGGACCATGCCTCCCTGTTGAAGGCTGGCGACCGGGGAAAGTCGGGCGTGGTTGCTGGAAAGCCCAAAGAAAGCCACCTGTTGGAGGTGCTGCTACCCAAGGAGGGCAAGCGGGCCGACATGCCGCGGGGGGCTGATCCTCTGGCAGCCAAGGATATCGCCTTGATTGAAAGGTGGATACTTGAGGGAGCCAAGGATGACACCCCCGCCAGCGCCCGTGACACGGTGAATGCTGACAATCCTCCGGTGTATGGTTTGCCCCCGGTCATCACCACGCTGGATGTCTCGCCGGATGGCAAGCTGCTTGCCGTCAATGGTTACCACGAGGTGCTGCTGTTCGAAACCGGAACCTGGCGCCTGGCCGGCCGGCTGGTGGGCCTGTCACAAACGGTGCAATCGCTGGCCTTTTCGCCCGACGGAAAATGGTTGGGCGTTTCCGGAGGCAACCCGGGCCGTTTCGGAGAAGTTCAGGTATGGGATGTCGATAAACGCAAGCTGAGGGTGGCCAGTCCCTACACCGGGGACACGCTTTATGGGCTGAGCTGGTCGCCTGACAGCAAATTTATCGCGTTTGGCGGCGCCGACAACAATGTGCGCGCGGTGGATGCTTCCAACGGCAAGCAAATCCTCCAGCAGGGGGCGCACAATGACTGGGTACTGGGCACATGCTTCAGCCGTGACGGCAAATTCCTCGTTTCCGCCAGCCGGGACCGGACTCTCAAGCTGACGGAGGTGGCCACCCAGCGATTCATCGATAACGTCAC
>CAWUOE010000740.1:0-1701 GCA_963923355.1 uncultured Gemmataceae bacterium
TTTTGCTGGTGGGATGAACCCGCACAAACTCTTTCACAAACGCGACAATCCCCTCGCGCCCGCGGATGGTCTTCCCGTCTTCCACCAATTCACCCTTCAGGGTCCATTGTTCCCCTAGGGCCTTGAAATCCCTAGTGTTCCGGGCCTGCACATAAGCCTCATCCGCCTGGCGGATTTCCCGGCTTATCACCGCGGACACTTCACCCGCATCCGTTTGGCCCAAGGCCAGGGAACTGAAAACCACCACGCCCGCACAAAAAAAGCCCGCCATGTTTCAGCCCCACACGAAGTGATATGAGCGACCTTGCCTCCACTATCTCATCCTATCTGAACAGACCCATGGTGGTAAAATGACTCTAAATGCGCCCTTACCGGACCATTCACAGTCATTCCCTATAGTGCTGGCTAAGGACCATTCCGTGACCCGGGTACCAGCACCCTGAGACTTTTGAAAGGATTCCATTCCGTGCCGGGATTTGTTCTGGATTTTGGCAACGTCGTCGCCTTTTTCAGCCACGCCAAGGCGGCTGCCAACCTGGCCCAACTGGCCCAAACCCCTGTCGACCCCGGCGAAATTCACGCCTTTTGCTTCGGCAGTCCGCTCGACCACGCCTTTGAACGTGGCCAGGTGACAAGCCCCCATTTCCGCGAAACGGTCCGGCAAAAATTCACCATCCAAGCCTCGGATCAGGAGTTTGACACGGCGTTTGCCGATATTTTCCAAATCAACCCGTCAGTGGACGGCTGGCTGGACCAGTTGAAAAGCGAGGGGCCCCTGCTTTTGCTCAGCAACACCACACCCCTGCACAGCGATTGGTTTCTGCGCCAGTTTCGCGAAAGCCTCGGGAAGTTCGATCACTTGGTCCTCTCACACCATGTAGGGCACCGCAAACCGGAAGCCCAGGTGTTTCACCAGTGTCAAAAATTGGCGGGCTTGCCCGCCAGCGACATGGTGCTGGTGGATGATCTTGAGGACAACATCGCCGGGGCACGCAAGGTTGGCTGGCGGGGTGTGTTGTATCATCCGGAAGTGTCATTGAATCAGGTTTTGGGCAACTGATCACCCGTCGCACAGGCGGGATGGTCTCACTGGGATAGTTTCAAGTTGAACAGGTGAACTGACCATGCATCCCATCGAAGCGAGTGACCCGGCAGTCTGGAAAGCTATCCTGGCTGAACGCAAAAGGCAGCAAACCGGCCTCGAGATGATCGCCAGCGAGAACTACACCTCTCCCGCCATCCTAGCGGCTCAGGGCAGCGTTCTCACCAACAAATACGCCGAAGGCTATCCAGGCAAACGCTACTACGGTGGCTGCGAGGCCGTCGACGATGTCGAGGTGTTGGCCATCGAGCGGGCCTGCAAGCTGTTCGGCGCCGAGGCCGCCAATGTCCAGCCCCACGCCGGCGCCAGCGCCAACATGGCTGTCTATTTCGCCGCCCTGCAACCGGGCGATTCGGTCGTGGCCATGAACCTCGCGCACGGCGGCCACCTCACCCACGGCATGCACCTGAACTTCTCGGGCAAGCTGTACAAGGTCCATCACTACGGCGTCCGCAAGGATGACGAGCGCCTCGATCTCGACCAAATGGAATCTCTGTGCCGCGAGAACAAGCCGAAGCTGGTGATCGCCGGCGCTAGCGCCTACGCACGGGTCATTCCCTTCGACCAAATCTCCGAAATCTGCAAGCGCCACGGCGCAC
>CAWUOE010000741.1:0-1696 GCA_963923355.1 uncultured Gemmataceae bacterium
TCCCACAGACCGTCCGGCTGATGGGGCCGAACGGGAGGGCCGCCCACTTCGCGGTTAAGCAGTCCGGCCCTGGCCAGGGCGGCGTCCCGCAGCATCCAACTGGGCAGCCGGTAACGGGTCATGCGCCCCAGCAGCCGGTTCGTCGGATCCTTTGCAAGTTGTTCAGCCGTCACCGCCGACGATTGGGCGTAGGTGTCGCTGCTCACCATCAGCCGCAACAGGTGGCGGATATCCCAGCCCGATTCCACGAATTCAACAGCCAGCCAGTCAAGCAGTTCCGGGTGGGTCGGCCGTTCCCCCTGGATGCCGAAATCTTCCGGGGTGCGCACCAGGCCGTCGCCGAAACACAACTGCCACAGGTGGTTCACCACCACCCTGGCCGTGAGCGGGTTGTCACGGGAGGTGAGCCAGCGCGCCAGCCCCTGGCGGTCTTTGGGCGCCCCGGTCGGCCAGGCGGAAACCGCCTTGGGAACACCACGCTCCACCACCTGGCCTTTCTTGTCCCAGACACCCCTTTCCAGCACATGGGTGGCCCTGCTTTCACGGCGTTCGGCCAGCACCATCACATCCACCTTCTGCGCTGCCTTTTTCGCCTCCGCAAGCTGACGATTGGCCCGGTCCAGCCCGGCCTTGGCCAACTGGTATTCCGCATGTTCGGATAAATATTGCTCCAGCAGCCGCTGGCGGGATGGGCCGCTGAGCCGGCCGGGGTCACCCGCCGCCTGGGCCAACGCCTCCAGCGGCATGGGATCCACACCCCGGATGGCTGGCCCGGATTGGTCGGTGACCCAGAGGCGGAACTGGCCGATGTTCGCATCCCCCAGGGTGGACCGCTGACGCAGCTCCAGCACCAGCTCCTCTCCGTTCGCCCAAGTGACCGGTTCGGCCAGCGCGAAAACCGCCAGATGGCGGCTCCGATCCTTTTCGCCCTGCGTGGTCCAACCATTGCGCGGGTCATCATCCAGCGTGCCCTTGATGTCGCCATATCCCGCCGCCACCTTCGGGTCGGCGCTGAAGTCGGCATAGGCCGCTGATATTTCCACATCGCGCGCCTGGCTGGTGCCGCGGCCGCGCACCTGGGCCTTGATATCCGTGAGGATGAATTCACCGCCGGCCCCCCGCGAGTACGGCTTGGACTTGGCAGTCTGGTCCGGCAGGACCTCCAGGCGGAATCCCGTGATCTGCCTGACCGATGGGCGACCCACCACGCGGTAATCATCCTGGCGCGGGTTGGCTCCCACACTGCGGATGACCCCTTCGCCGTCCTGCCGCAGCGTGCTTCCCTCCACCGCCTCCAGCCTGTCGGCCTTTAGCAGTCGCCAAGGCTCGAATCCTCCCGCCACCTCGCGCCCCTTCCGGGCCAGCCAGGCATCGAAGGCCTTTTCGGCCGTGGCCCGGGCGGCACGCTCGGCCAAGCCGCGCTGCTCGACCAACCGGCCGGCCTCTTCTACCGGGCGGGCGCCGAATCGCGACTCGTACGCCAGAAAGGGTTTGGCACCTTTCCCCGCCTTGCCGTCCTCATCGATGCTGTTGAAGAAGGCCGACAGGGAGTAGTAATCAGCCTGCGAGACCGGATCGTACTTGTGGGAATGGCATTGGCAGCACCCCAGAGTGAGGCCCAGCCAGACCATGCCAACGGTGTTGGTGCGGTCGATCACATAATCGATCCGGGATTCCTCCGGATCGCGACCGCCCT
>CAWUOE010000742.1:0-1693 GCA_963923355.1 uncultured Gemmataceae bacterium
GTAGCGTCTCGTGGGCTCGGAGATGTGTATAAGAGACAGCCACGATGCTCTTCGAGGGTGTATTGATCGAATCGGTCAAATTTTGCCAAGCAGGTGAGGTTATGGTTTGACCGCCAAAAAATACAGCACCCCTCTCCCTCAGCTTGTGCCGGATCGGCTCCGTTTTCGACTTGGGGTGGCAAGCCCGTTTTGGTAAATGAATTCAACTGGGCGGTTTGTAGTGCCTGGCCCAAGGCACCGAGGCGAATCAAAAATCACATGGAAAATTTCATTTTTTCCGGAACTGGAAATCATCTCAACAAACTGCGTTTCAAGGCCCATCCTTGGCATGGAATTCATTTGGGTGACCAAGCTCCAAAAATTGTAAACACATATATCGAGATTGTTCCAACAGATACGGTTAAGTATGAGCTTGATAAGCAGTCTGGCTTGTTATTAGTGGATAGACCACAAAGGTATTCCAACGTCTGCCCATCCCTTTATGGTTTGTTGCCTCAGACTTATTGTGGTCCCCGGGTGGCCGAATATTGCATGAAACAGACGGGCTTGACGGGTCTGGATGGAGACAGGGACCCCCTAGATATCTGCGTCTTTTCTGAAAAAACCATCACGCACGGCGATTTGATCATGCGAGCCAGGCCCATCGGTGGCCTTCGTCTATTGGATGGGGAAGAGGCCGATGACAAGATCTTGGCGGTGATGGCGAATGATTCCGCGTTTGGTCATTGGCAGGATGTTGGGGATATCCCGAAAGAACTTTTGGAGCGCCTTCAGCATTACTTCCTCACATACAAAGATGCTCCCGGTGCCCAAACACCCAGGTGCCGTCATGGTGCCGCCTATGGACGTGAGGAGGCCTACGAAGTGATCCGGTGCAGCCAGGAAGATTATGTGGAGTATTTCCAGAAATTGACGGGGTCGGTCTTTGGTTGATTTTTGAAAACAAGGCGCTTTTCGCTTTGTCCTTTAACTCACTTTCCTAAGGGGAAGCCAAGTCTTCCTATCTTTCCTGATTATCCTCAAGCGAATCTTGGGATTATCCGATACCAACCTCATACGTGAACCTTCATGCCTCGGCATGTGCATTGGTTCAGCGGGAGGCGGTTATGGCGATATCCAGTTCGTTCCTATGGATGTTAACCCTGCTTGCCCAAGGCCAAGCTGTGCCTGGGGCGGATGAAAAGCACCTGTCCAAACCTAAATTCCGCATCCCTGTGGCTTTGCAGGCTGACAAGGTGGCCGGTTTACAGGGAGTGCTCCTGTATGTTTCCAACAATCGGGGTAAGTCTTGGGAATTGCACGGCCGGATAAGGCCCGATGAAGGCAGCTTCCAGTACCTGGCGAAATCAGACGGGGTTTACTGGTTCAAGGTTGCTGTTCTGGACAAGCAGGGTAACCAGGACCCCCGCGACATCTATCAGGCCGAAGATTGCATGAAAATTGTCGTGGATTCGCTGCAGCCGGAGGTGAAACTCACGGCTGAAAAGCAGGATTCTTCGATCCAGGTCCGATGGGTTGTTCGGGAAGACAACCCGGATTTGGCCACCATGAAACTGGAAGCAAAAATCCCCGGCGGTGAAGCATGGCTGCCGGTTCAGATCAAACCAGGGTTGAATGGTTCAGGGACTTTGCAGGTTCCCCAGCCAGGCCCTGTGGAATTGCGATTATCCGTGGCGGACCGTGCGGGGAACCT
>CAWUOE010000743.1:0-1681 GCA_963923355.1 uncultured Gemmataceae bacterium
ATGAGCACCCAGGAAGGTGCCCACCCCCGCGCCAAATACCTGCTGCACACCGGTTACCGTGAGGGCCAGGGCGGCATCGCCTATCCCTCCCTGGGCGCCTTGGTCAGCAGCGAACTGGGGCGCGAGGAATTCCCGTTGCCCAATTACGTCGCCGTGGGTGGACGCACCTACGGCGCGGCCTACCTGGGCGCGCGCCACCAACCGCTGGTGGTGGGTGACCCCGCGCGCGGGGTGGACAACCTGAAGTCGTTTGTGGGCACCGGGGTGTTTGATCGGCGGGCCGATCTCCTGTCCGACATGGAATCCGCTTTCCGCCGGGAGTATCCGGTGGGGCCGGGCAAGGATCACCAGGTCACCTACAATCGCGCCATCACCATGATGAAGTGCAAGGAGGCCAAGGCCTTCGACCTGACCCAGGAGAGCGAGGCCACCCGCAAGAAATACGGCGACAGCCGCTTCGCCCAAGGCTGCCTGTTGGCCAGGCGACTGGTGGAGACCGGCGTGAAGTTCGTGGAAGTGAGCCTGGGTGGCTGGGACACACATGACAACAACTTTGCCCGGGTGAAGACCTTGTCCGGCACCATCGACCAGCCTGCGGCGGCCTTGCTGGACGACCTCGCCGAGCGGGGCATGCTGAATGACACGCTGGTGGTGTGGATGGGCGACTTCGGTCGCACACCCAAGATCAACGCCCGCAGCGACAAGCCCGGCCGCGATCACTATCCCCGCGCCTGGACTTCGTGGATGGCTGGTGGCGGTGTCCCGGGCGGGGTTGTGGTCGGCCGCACCGACAAGGAGGGCGGCACCGTCGAGGACCGCCCGATCGGCGTGCTCGACTTCATGGCCACTGTCTGCAAGGTCATGGGGATCAATCCCGACAAGCAGTACCAATCGGGCAATGGCCGGCCCATCCGTGTGGTGGACAAGGGCTACAAGCTGATCACCGAGGTGCTGGGATAGGACCTGATCCCGCCTCAGCGATCCTGTTAAACTCCAGGCGGTGACACCGTCTGGAGTTTTTTCATCATGAACCGCCGTTCCTTCATGGCTTCCGCGACCGCGCTGGCCTCGGCCCCGCTCGTTTATGCCCAAGCCAAACCGCTGGTGCGTCTGGGCTTGGTGGCCGATGCCCAGTATGCCGATATCGAACCGCTGGGCACCCGTCACTACCGCCAGTCCATCGGCAAGTTGGGCGTCGCCGTGGAGGATTTCAACCGGCGGGAACTCGACCTCTGCGTGCATCTGGGCGACCTGATCGACCGGAAGTGGGAGAGCTTTGAGGGCATCAAGAAATCGCTTGCCGGCCTGCGACACCCCATCCGTCACCTGTTTGGCAACCACGATTTTGATGTGCTGGACGAGCAGAAGGAAAAGGTGCCCGGCCAGATGGACCTGGAAAAACGGTATTCCTTCCTGGACAAAGGAGGATTCCGCCTGGTCTTCCTCGACACCACCGATGTGAGCACCTACGCCCACGCGCTGCGTGATGACCGCACTTTCGAGGCGGTGCGGCAGATGACAGCGCTGGAGCAGCAGGGGCGGCCGCATGCCCAACCCTGGAACAGCGCCATTGGTTCCAGCCAGATGGCTTGGCTGAAGGCGACTTGCGGCGAGGCTGCCGACAAGGGTCTGAAGGTGGTGCTGTTTGCCCATCACCCGGTCTATCCGGCCAACACCCACA
>CAWUOE010000744.1:0-1681 GCA_963923355.1 uncultured Gemmataceae bacterium
AACTTATCCCAAATTAAAGGCACAACGGCCTCCCCTCGAACCTTGGCCCATGGCCCAATTCATCCGTGAGGCTTGCACGGAACAGTCCCGGTTGGCTGCTCCCGCGGTGAAAAAACTGCACGACCAATATGTGCATTTGAAGCACCGGTTGGCTTCGGCCAATATCCGCCTGGCAGCCCATGTGGCCAAACGCTTTCGCCATCACGCCTTGAGTTATGCCGACCTGCTACAGGAGGCAGTCTGTGGGTTGATGCAAGCCATTGACCGCTTCGATGTCAGCCATGGGACACGTTTGGCCACGTATGCCACGTGGTGGATTCGGCAAACTTTGCAGATTGCGGTGGCCCGGCAATCCCATCTGGTTAGTCTTTCCCCCCACCACCTGCAGGAACTGGGGCTTTTGCAGCAGGAATCCGAGGCTCTTGCCCATGGGGGCCGACACCTGCCCACCCCCCAGGAACTGGCAAAGCGAACCGGAAGCAGCCTCGAGCATTTGACCCATTTGCAAACTGCGACACGCACTCCAGTATCCCTGAATGCCGTGTTGGACGATGACAGCGATTTCAAGCTGACTGAAGCCATGCCCGACAATGGCACCAACATTCTGCGTGACAACAATGAACGGCAAGAGGCTTTGCTTTTCCTGATGGATTCCCTGCGCCCGCGGGAACGCAAGGTGCTGGATCTGCGGTTTGGATTGACCGGAAGCGGTACGCACAGCCTTCGGCAAATCGGCCACCTTCTGCGTATCAGCAAGGAACGGGTCCGCCAAATCCAGAACCGCGCCTTGGAAAAACTTCGAACCAATGCGGAGCGTGTTGGGTGGGAGCCCAGTCTGCTTTTGGGCTGATTAGCCCCTAAATCTTTCCTGATTTACCCGCGTGGTCCGGACAACCTGTCCGGACCACGCTTTTTTTATTCGTTGAAGTTCAGTTCGCCCTTACCCGCCATTCCGGTGGCATATTTGTGAGACCTCCGCTCCCGAGACTTTCGAATTCCCGGGTGCCATTCCCTCCCCTAACCAGCCCCCATGCCATCCTGCCGGGAAACACTGTGTATTTTTCCACAGCGGTTTGCTTCACTCTGGCGAATTTGGCATGCCAGGCATGGCCTGGTGGTGACATTACACCCCCGCTCCCAGTACCGCTGATTGCAGCCTGCGAGTCCACCGGCATCAGCCCGACACGAAAATCGATTGTCACCAGGCTGGAAAATCTGGTACCCAACCCCGCCCTTTTGGCTCGTTGGGAGCTGGCCATCAGTCAATTGGGGTCCACGGATTTCAACACCAGGGAAAAAGCCACCCTGGAATTGATGACCCAGGGGCCAGCCCTAAGGAGCCGTCTCCTTGCCGCCAAATCCACGGCCGATCCGGAAATAATCCGGAGGGTGGATGAAATCGCTGAATCTTTGCCCTTTCGCCAACAGGAGGCCTGGCTTGAAACAGCCATCGCGTGGTTGGCTCAAAACCCCGACGAGTTTTTGCAAGGTTGGCTTCTGGCCTACCTTCCCTGGGTGGAGCAAACAGAACCGAATCACACTTCCCAATGGCTTTTGAGCCGATTGCTTGAATGCTCTTCCCGAATCAACCGTTGGGAATGGGTCCAACAGGTGCAACCTAGGTCGGCTCCCCTGCTACGTCTGGCGGCCGCCCAATCTCCAAACAATTCGGCAGGCATAG
>CAWUOE010000745.1:0-1678 GCA_963923355.1 uncultured Gemmataceae bacterium
CCCGATAGATGCGACCATGTTCAGTGTCTCGACTGGGGTCGCGCAGGTTGTGTTGCATGTGGCCGATGATGGGGTTGTGCCAGTCGATGAAATAGATGGCCCCATCCGGCCCCATCTTGATATCGGATGGCCTGAAATTGGGATCGGTGGAGGAAAGAATCGGTTCCAGTTCCTCCCCGGTCAGGGCAGCGCCCTTGTCAGAAATCTTGTATCTCAGCAATCCCTGGAATCCGATCACATTTCCCACGATCAGGTTGCCCTGAAATTCGGCGGGGAACATGTCGCTGGACAGGTATTCCATACCTGGACAGGGGCGGGTTCGCTGCTGGTAAACCTGGGGCGGACGGTTGTGCTTCTGCGGAAAGGGAAGGTAGCTGCTAAATAAGGAAGCCTGGTAGGGATTGGAACCGGTGCCGTCCACCACGATGTCCTGCCCCCAACGATCGAAAACATGGCCATGGGGGTTGGCGAAACCGAAAGTCACATAAACATCAAATTTTTGGGTGCGGGGCTCATACCGGAACACGCCACCATTGGCACAACGCCTGGCCGGTCCGTACGGGGACTCCACCTGGGTGTGATGAAAAGTTCCCTCCTGGAAATAAATGGCACCACCCCCATCTGTCACAAAGCTGTTCGCGGTGTGATGCGTGTCCGCCGAATCCAAACCGTGCAAAATCCGTTTGCGCAGGTCAGCCTTGCCATCGCCGTCGGTGTCCTTGAGGAAAACAAGATCGGGGGCCTGGGCAACAATGACACCGCCATCGTAAAAATCAAACCCGGTCGGGTTGTGAAGGTCCTCCGCAAAGACGGTCATTTTGTCGGCTTTGCCGTCCTGGTTGGTGTCCTCCAGGATCAGGATCTTGTCATTCATCGGGTTTTTGGGCTTCCAGTGCGGGTAGGTCGGCCATACCGCCACCCAAAGCCGACCTTTGGAATCCCAAGCCATTTGCACCGGGTTGCCCAGCTCTTTCCAGGTTTCCTCCGAGGCGAAAAGGTTCACCTTCAAACCCTTACCCACCTTCATTTTTTCAAGAGCTTTCTCGCCTGAAAGAAACAGGTGCTTGCCGCCCTCCAGCGGACCGGGCTTGTTGGTGACCACTGGAATGAATTCCGGCGTATTGGTGTCATCCGGCTTGGCATTCTCACCCAAAGCCGCCTTGTGGATCACCTTGTCCCGGTTGGCGGTCATCACCTCGAGGATTTCCAACTCGCGGGCCATGACGACCCGGTTTGTCTGACCCGCCACGAATTTCAGATCGGCCCGACCGCCAAAGACGGAGTAACCGTCGGTCACCCGGTAACGCTGGAACCAATACCAATCCTTGTCGGCAACCGCCTGCCGTGTCGCCCTGGCGTTGTCCTGAGGGATGGCCTTGCCCCCGAGAAAAGAGGCGAGCAGCAACTTTTCAACCTGACCGTAACCATTTTCATTGAGGTGAACACCATTGATGGTACAGGAGGAATCCTTGGAAAATGCAGCCAAAGTGGGTGTGAACAGATCCACAAACCTCACTTTTTTTGAAGAGGCGATTTTGGCGATGGCCGCGGTGTACAGCGCCAAGCGTTCGTTGACCGGATTGGCTTCCGGCCTCTTGGCCCCTGGTTCAAACGCAGTGGGCGAGCAAAGAATCAATCGCGGCCCCTGGGAACCATCAAATTTTTCAGAAAGCAGATG
>CAWUOE010000746.1:0-1674 GCA_963923355.1 uncultured Gemmataceae bacterium
GGGCATTCCGTCGCCCTCCATATTGACTAGGTATCCCCACGGATGATCCAGGCCCCAACTACCCTCCGGGCCCCTTCCTCCTTAAACTCCCCGCAGCGAGAAAAGGTTTTCTAGCATGAGCAAGCAGAAGTTTGGCCTTTGGTTGATTGGCGGCGGCGGCGGGGTGGGATCCACAGCGGCATTGGGTTTGGCGGCTCTGGCCCGCAACCTGACCGATACCACCAGCCTGGTGACAGAACTCCCGATGTTCCAAGGCCTGGGCCTACCCGAGGCCCAGGAGTTTGTGGTGGGCGGCCATGAAATCCGCAAAGCCACGCTGTGGGACGCTGCCAACGAAATGCACGAGCGGGCCAATGTCTTCACCCACAAATTGCTGGCAGGCTGCAAGGATCAACTGCTGGAATGGCAAAAGAATTTTCGTCCAGGAACTGTGATCGCCAGCGGTTCCACCATCGAGAAATTGGCTGACCGTCCCGAGGTGTTCGCGGCCGAATCACCCCGTGCCGCAGCCGACCGCATCAAGGCCGACTTGGAAGATTTCAAAAAACGTCATCAATTGGAACGCGTGGTGATGGCCCATGTCGCCTCCACGGAACCGCCCTTTGAGCTGGGAACCGAGCATCAGTCCTGGAAATCTCTCGAATCGGCGCTCAAGGGCGGCGGAAGGAAAGATCTCCTTCCAGCCAGTTCACTTTACGCCTTGGCCGCCCTCGAGCTGGGGCTGGCTTACGTGAATTTCACGCCTTCCACCGGTGCTTCGATACCAGCCTTGCTCGAACTCGCTGAAAAGACCGGCAGTGTCGTTTCTGGCAAGGATGGCAAGACAGGCGAAACCCTCATGAAGACGGTGCTGGCTCCAATGTTTGCCCACCGGAACTGGAAAATTCTCAGTTGGGTGGGCCATAACATTTTCGGCAACCGTGACGGGGTGGTGCTGGATGACCCGGCCAACAAGGCAGCCAAGGTCCGCGACAAGGATGCGGTAATTCCCAACATCGTTGGGTACAAGCCAAACACCCTTGTGAGCATCGAATACATCCCCAGCATGGATGACTGGAAAACCGCCTGGAACCATATCCATTTTCAAGGGTTCCTCGGCACCAAAATGATCCTCCAGTTCATCTGGCAGGGCTGCGACAGCCTTTTGGCGGCACCGCTGGTGATAGACTTGGTCCGCTTGTCCATTCTCGCGCAGGCACGAGGTGAAAAAGGCGTCCTGTCCCAACTAGCTTGTTTTTACAAAGCGCCCATGGGTACCCGGGTCAATGACTTTTTTGTCCAGTTCGACACCCTGAAAAGTTATGTTGAGAGCTGCCGGGCCAAGTGACCCAGCATCTTTCCAGTTCACCACACTGGCTTCTCTTTGGCTCTCCTGAGTGTCCGCCCCATGAAACTGGCTTTCAGCACCAACGCGTATCTGAATCACACCTTCGATGACGCCGTCACCCGCCTGGCCGCCATGGGCTACGAGGGGGTGGAGATCATGGCGGATGTGCCCCACGCCTGGCCGGCATACATGCTTCCCGCACAAGTCCAGGCCCTCAGGGATTCACTTGGGCGCAATCGCCTGGCAATCAGCAACGTGAACGCATTCATGATGCACGCCGTGGATGATCCGCGGCAAAAATACTGGCACCCCAGTTGGATCGAGCCTGATCTCCATTATCGTCTGCT
>CAWUOE010000747.1:0-1669 GCA_963923355.1 uncultured Gemmataceae bacterium
GAATACTCGTACCACCAGCGGTACTGGTAGTGGCAGCGCTCGGTGACAAAGTCCACCTTGGGGCAAGGCCCCAGCCAGAAATCCCAATCCAGCCCCTCAGGCGGGGCGGAAGGCTGGAAGGTGCCCTTGGGGTTGGCGCCGATGCGGCACTCCACACGCACCACCTTGCCGATGCGGCCGTTGCGGACCAGCTCGCAGGCCAGACGGAACCGTCGGTCGCTGCGCTGCTGGCTGCCGGTGGCCAGCACACGGCCGGTCTTGGCCACCACCTTCTCCAGCGCGATGGCCTCCTCGATGGTGAGGGTGAGGGGTTTCTCCAGATAGACATCCTTGCCCTTCTTCAGCGCGTCGATGGCGATGAGGGCGTGCCACTGGTCGGGTGGGGCGATGGTGACCGCGTCAATGTCCTTGCGGTCGAGCAGTTCGCGGAAATCGGTATAGCCCACGGCATTGATATCACCGTTTTTGGGCAGGTCGGTTTCCACCGCACGCTTGAGGTGACGGGCATCCACATCGCAGGCGGCCACATAACGCACCGGCATCAGCTTGTTCTTGCGGGCATCGTTGTAGATGGCCCGCCCCCGGCTTTGCGGGCTGCCGATGCCGATGGCGCCCATGGTCGGACCTTCCGCCTTGCCCCGGCTGTCCACATTCTGAATGGCCGCCTGGGCCTCCCGCCTGGAAAACCACAGGGGCAACCCTGCGGCGGCCATGGCCAGCGTGGAGCGTTCGATGAAACCGCGGCGTGAGAGGTTGCCGCGGGCGGGGGGGAGTGAAGGGGTGGCCATGATGTCCTGTTCCGCGTGAGGGAGGGTAAAGGTCTCCCCGTGCCGGAATGGCGTGGGGCAAATCAGATGGTAACCCGCCTTTTGGCCGACTTGAATCAGGATTTTGGGCAAATTTTTCCCCTGTGGAGGGTCAGTCCGGCTTGTTTCCGAAAGGGGCCAAGGGCATAGTTTGGCCCCGAGTGCGGGTGCCGGGGCTGGCTGCGGAGTCTGTAACATGTTGACGCCAACGGGATGGATGCTGGTGGGTGTTGGGGCTTCCGGGGCATTCATGGCCCAGTTCCTGGGCAAAATGGCCCTGAAACCACTGGGATTTTTTGCCGGCCAGGAAAGCTACTTTGCCCCTGCCGGAGGGTGCGCCACCGTGCTGGCCGCCCAGATTTGCAAAGCCAAAAAAGAGGTGTTGCTGCTGGCGCCCTCGCTGCAATCCAAAGGGCTTTTGGAGGCTTTGGTGGGGGCTGCCGGCCGTGGAGTGGCCGTGGAAGTGCTGCTGCCCCAGGGAGCTGAAAAGTCGTCCGGTTCAGAAATTCAGGCCCTGGTGGGGGCGGGGGGCTGCCCCTACATCGGACAGGAATCCCGGGTGATGTCCACGGTGCTGCTGGTGGACCATCGCATTCTGGCCGCCGGCAGCGTGAACCAGAACAACCCGGGGGAACCGGGTGTCATTGAGCACCTCCATGTCTGGAAGGGCAACAACGATCTCAACAACAAGCACCGCGAACTGATCAGCAATCACAAAAGCCAAGCCCGCCCTTTGGGTGAGCCCAAGGGAATGAGTGCGCCAGCCCAAGCAGCCTCAACCAGCCCCGCGCCAGCTGCTTACTCTGCCCCTGCTGCGCAGCCGACCCATTCCCCCATCCCGGGCTTGCCACCCGGCATAGATC
>CAWUOE010000748.1:0-1669 GCA_963923355.1 uncultured Gemmataceae bacterium
CACCGATGTCAAGTTCCAGCACCGGGCGATTGGTCTCCCTGCCCAGCGACTTGGCGAAGGCGCTCTTGCCGGTGCCCGGGGGCCCCAGCAGCAGCACCCCCTTGGCGCGGACCGGTCCGGGGCGTAGCGCCTGAAGGCAGAAATGCTTCAGGCAGGAAAGCCCCCCGAGCTGGTCGAACGATTCGCTGCCCCGGTGCAAGGTCAGCAGGCCCGACTTGCGGAGCTGCTGGGCCTTCACCTCGAACACCGTCGCCGGGTCGAGGTGGCCGGTGCGGGTCAGGGACAGGGCGAAGGCGTTTTCAGCTTCCGCCTGGGTGAGGCCGCCGGCTGCGGCCACCACCTGCTGGAGCTGTTCCTGAGGGATCTGTTCCCCCTCGGCCAGCAGGCTCCGAGCCAGTGCAGCCAGTTGCTGCGGGTCAGGCAGCGGGTGGTCCAGGATCAGGAACTGGCGTTCCAGCTCGATGGGCAGGTTAGTCACCGGGCTGAGGGCAAGGATGAAATGCCGGGAACCTTTGCCGTGGGCGAGGGCCAACAGCAGGGCCTGCTGGATATCGGCTGATTGCCAGAACCGATGCAGGTGGTGCATTACCAGCAGTGTGGTGCCACCCGGCTTGCCCAAGGAGGGCAAGGCGCGGATGGCACTCAGGGGATCCCCGGCGTGGGTGTTGGCCGGGATGGAGGTGTGGCGAATGCCGCGCTCCAGATCCCAGGCCAGCAGGTCCCAGCCTTCCTGGGCGGCCAGGCCGCGGATCTCCTCCTCGGCGGCATCGGGCTGCAGGGTCTGCAGCAGGATCCCGGAGAATGCCGCATCGATCAGTTCCTTCACTTCCGAACGCATGATGAAAACTCCATGTGGAAACAAAAAACCCGCCAGGAACATCCCGGCGGGCTGGGAAACACTGAAACCAAGCAGGCGATTACTGAACGCCGGCTTGGTTCTGATGAGTGGTGACCGAGTCGGTGGTGGGCCGGTCCGACACGATGAGGCCAAGGGCTTTTTCCATAGCCCGGGAGGCATCCCGGCAGGTGCCATCGGCGAAGCCGGTGGTCTGCAGGGAAACCTCCCCCTCGGGGGAGATGGTGAGGATCATCCGCCGCATGGGATCAGCCCCCCAGTTCGACGGTGAGCTGGATGGTGCCATCGGCAAGCTGGGACTCGGTGACCGAGTGTCCCTGGCGGCGTGCCTGCAACTTGGCGGCTTCGGTGGCATAGGCCTGAAGGAAGCGGGACAGTTCCTTCGGGTTGCCCCAGAATCCTTGGAAGTGGTCGTGCAGGATGGAACCGTCGTTGGTGATGCAGATCGGAAACCGCCAGCCGGGCAGTTGCACGCCGGTGCCCGTGGCGATCTGGTCGAACAGGCGGACCTGCCCGTGCGTCGGCGCGGGCAGGCCCAAGCGCAGGCAGGTGGAAGCCAGGGCAGTCTGGCACTTGACCTGCGCTTGGATGGAAACGGTGTGGGACATCGTGAAACTCCTTTCGGTTGAAAAAAGGAAATGGAAACGAAAAACCCCGGGCTAGTTGGGCCCGGGGCTTGGTAAGTTGACCAGCCGATGGGTATCGGGGTGGTCATGGGATTATGACGCGTTTTGAGTCTGGATTAAGCGGATTCCTCCTCCGCGCACCACCTGCGCCAGATATCGCGGAAATGTTTTTCCACCGCGCGGGCGA
>CAWUOE010000749.1:0-1665 GCA_963923355.1 uncultured Gemmataceae bacterium
ACGGGGGAAGGTATCAGGAGGAAAGCTGCCAGAATTGTCATGCCCCAACGTAGTAACTTTACTGTTGGAGGCAGAACAAAAAAAAGAATCATGGGACGTGACCCGTTTCAGGGAGTGTCTGGGACTGCGCTTTCCGCTTCGCTTCTTGCATGATTTTATCTGAAAAACCAAACGAAAGCAGGGCTGGTGGGCATTGCTCCGCCCGCTGTTTCGGGGTCTAATAATGAGATATCCCGCCTGGCGAGGTTCCCATGCTCGCGTTTGCCTTTCCCGCCCTGTTTCTTTGCAATACTGACCCGGTTCCCAAGCCGGAACAGTTGCGTTTTTTTGAAGAAAAAATTCGCCCGGTGCTGGTGGATCAGTGCCACAAATGCCATTCAGCCGAAGCGGCCAGCCAAAAGAAATTGAAAGGCGGCCTGGCCCTGGATTCCAGGGAGGCATGGCAAAAGGGTGGTGAATCCGGTCCTGTGATTGTTCCAGGCAAGCCGGAACAAAGCCTCCTGATCAAGTCCTTGCATCATGTGGACGATCTCAAAATGCCCCCCAAGGGCAAATTGCCCAAATCGGTGATCGCCGATTTTGAAAATTGGATCAAAATGGGTGCTCCTGACCCCCGGTCTGGTAATACAACCCCATCAACCAAAGCAAGCCGCATCATCAATATGGAAGAGGGGCGGTCTTTTTGGTCTTTGCGTCCTTTGGCACAGGTGGAAGCCCCTCGCTTGGCCCAGTCGCCGGAGGAATGGGCGGTCAACCCGGTGGATCGTTTTGTCTTGGCAACCCTTCAGTCAAAAGGTTTGAGACCCAACCCGTCGGCTTCCTCTCGAGTCCTGATTCGGCGCGCCTGGTTCGACTTGCTTGGATTACCTCCCACGCCGGAGCAGATGGACGAGTGGGTCGCGAAGCTGGAAGCTGGACAGGGAAAGGTCAATTCCAAAGCCTGGGGCGAACTGATCGATTTTCTCCTGGCCAGCCCGCGCTACGGGGAGCGCTGGGCCCGCCACTGGATGGATATCGCCCGATTTGCCGAATCCCACGGCTATGAGCAGGACTATGATCGGCCCACTGCCTACACCTACCGTGATTTTTTGATTCGGGCGTTCAACAGTGATATGCCGTTTGACCAGTTCGCGCGCTGGCAACTGGCAGGGGATGAGCTGGATCCCCAAAATCCGCTGGCATGGATGGCGACAGGCTTTTTGGGTGCGGGGGCCTTCCCGACCCAGCTTACCGAGGACGAGTTTGAGTCGGCCCGTTACGACGAGCTCGATGATATGGTCAATACCACCGGTGTTGCCTTTTTGGGCCTTACCCTCGGATGCGCCCGTTGCCACGACCACAAATTCGATCCCATCACATCAAAAGATTATTATCGATTCGCCGCGGCCTACTCGACCGTGATCCGTTCTGAAAAGGAGCTGGATCTCGACCCTGCCGGCAATGCTGAGAGGGCCGTTCGGCACTCTAAGCGTGTCAAAGCCCTGGAGGCTGACCTTGCCAGTTTTGAAAAAAATGTCCTGCCCGGTGAATTCGCCAAATACCTGAAATCCGCGGCAGATAGCCATTCCCCTTGGATGGTCCTGGATGGCCAGATTCGTTCCACGGCTAACTCTGCTTGGATGCGCCAGACGGATGGATCCTATCTCGCAAGTGGGAAGGCTCCCG
>CAWUOE010000750.1:0-1659 GCA_963923355.1 uncultured Gemmataceae bacterium
GCCTGGAAATCGCGCAGGGCCTCGCCCCAACGCTCTGCCTTGAGGTTCTCCTGCCCCGCCTTGAGGCGCGTCTGGGAATGGGCGATTTCGAATTGGCGGTTTTCCAACTTCAGCAGTTGGGCCATTTCGGCTTCCAGACCCGGCGTATCAGGTGCCAGGGACCGGGCCCGTTCCAGATTCAGGCGTGCCTGGGCGGAATCACCCTTGTCCAAGGCGGCCTTACCCTTGGCCAATGCCTCGGATATTAGGGTATTCCTTTTTTCATTATCTATTTTGTCTTTTTCCTGGCGTTTTTTCAGGTCGCCTTCCAAAGCCGATTTTTCACCTGTGGCACGGGCCGCGGCGATCAATTGATCGAGGCTGTCGGATGGCATTTCGGCGGCAAGCGCCACAGCCCTCCACGCCTCAAGGGCGCCGCCATCCGTTGGCTTGATGCCACGGGCCTTATCCAGTGCTGCCTTGAGGGCCTTCTGGCGGTCGGCTTCCGATTTGGCCAGGCGGTCGCGTTCCTCCAACTGGCCCAGCAGTTCCGGGGCCAAGGCGGGTTGTCCACTGGTTGCCACTTTGTCCGATCCACGACTCTTCCAGGTGACCAGAAGGAGCAACAGGCTGCAAACGGCCCCGAAAGCAGTGATTCCCAACAAGAGGGCACCGACTGGCAAACCAGTAACCGGGTTGCGACGGATGGCGGCATTTTTGGGTTTTGGTACGGGCAATTCAGCGAGGCAATGGGGGCAGTGCCTGGGAGTGGCACGCCCGGCTGGCAGCGGGATCAGCATGCGGCAGCCGGTACAAACGATTTCGGAAGGAGTATTGGCCATGTCTGGCTGGGCCTCTTCGATTCCATGGGCCGATCCAAGCATTCTAATGCCATAACAGGGCTGTTTGCTGGAAGATTCAGCCCGGTTCATCGGCTCGGTGGTTTTGGGGCCGCGGCCTTTTCTTGCCAGGTGTACTGCAAGGAAATCCAGGGACCATCAGTCAGGAAACGCAACCTACTTTTTGGCGGAATCACGGATTCCACGTCCTTTTCCAACCGAATGGCTTCCTGGGGGCTGGCACATTCCAAATCCGCCCGAATGATAACCCGGTCGGGCTGTGGTTCCACCCAGACCAACCAGGTCCGGGCCGTTGCAACCGATTCAGATACCCGTTTGGCTTCCTGGGCATCGGCAAAGCCATTCCACAGTTGCTGACCAAGTCCGCCTTTCCACGGAGTGTCCACCCCTGCCGACCAAATCACCGCCTCCGGATGCAATCGGTTTTGCACCATGAGAGCAAGTCCAGGGGCCCAGGCTAGAGAATCGTTTGTTTGGGGTTTTGTAATCGGTTGGGCGTTGATGACCCACAGCGTGCCTTCAGGCTGCCAATCTTCCGGGTGTGGAACGCCGGGTGGATAATCAGCCACCAAGGTTGGTTCTGCCGTGGTGGATGTCCAACCGGCCACCCAACGAGGGGGTGGGGGTTTTTTGAGGGTTTTCAGGATCGATTCCGGAAGGAGAGTTTCCAGTATCGCGGCGTATTCCTGCCAGCCGGGTCGGGTGGCAAAAACCTGGCGGGATTGGAACGAAATCCTGGCCAGCAGGGAGCTTTCGGGTAGCTGGGCGGCAGGAACATCCCGACTTCGGCGGACGGCTATCGAACGAAGTGTGCCCCACA
>CAWUOE010000751.1:0-1657 GCA_963923355.1 uncultured Gemmataceae bacterium
TGTATCTGTCGATCATGGACAAGTTTGGTGTGAAGCTGAACGAGTTTGGCGACGCGAAGAACCGTCTGGCTGAGGTGTGAGACCGGCCTGTTGACGCATTTTTTCCGGAGGGGCTTCCATGGAGGAAGCCCCTCCGGTTTTTTTGCCTTGGGGTTGCACCGGGGGATTTTGGCGGAGCGTTTGGGGCGCCTGATTTGCCATAATGGTGGATCGACCAAACAGGACCGGCAGGGTGGCGTGTTCATGCGTGTGGCTGTGATTGGTGGTGGGATCAACGGGGTGATGTCCGCCTGGGAACTGGCCCGTGGGGGACACCGTGTGACGTTGTTCGAGCGGGGGGAGGTGATGGGGGCCACCTCGTCGGCCTCCACCAAGCTGCTGCATGGTGGGCTGCGCTATCTGGAGCATGGGTCTTTTTTGCTGGTGCGGGAGGCACTGAGGGAGCGATCGTGGTGGTTCAGCCAGGCCCCGGACCTGTGCCATCCGTTACGGATCCTGCTGCCGCATTATGAAGGCATCGGGCGGCCCCGCTGGATGCTGGGTGTCGGTTTGTGGCTCTACCGGATATTGGCGGGAAGCGCGAATATTGCTCCCCACCAGTGGCTGGGCCGGGAGCAGGCCCTTGAGGCTTCGCCCGACCTGAAGGCGGACGGGCTGCTGGGTGCTTACGCCTTTTGGGATGGCCAAATGGATGACCACAAGCTGGGCCTGTGGGCGGCCGATCAGGCGCGTGCCGCCGGGGTGGAGATTCGGGAAAAGACCCCGGTGCAGTCGATCTCGCAGGATGGTGACCTGCAAACCGAGGGGGGACTGAAGCATTTTGACGCCATCGTGAATGTGGGGGGGCCCTGGGCGCGCCAACTGCTCGATGCCAGCGAGATCCCTGCCAAGCACTATCTGGATTTGGTGCGAGGAAGCCACCTGGTGGTGGATCGCCTCTGCCCGGCGGCGATATTAGCCGAGGTGCGTGCGAGCAAGCGGATCGCCTTCATCCTACCTTATTTGGGAAAGACGCTAGTGGGCACCACGGAGGAACGGCAAACGCTGGAGGAACCGATCGCCTGTTCGGACCGGGAGCGGGAGTACCTGGTGCGCTTCCACGACAGCGTGATGGCGACGCCGTTGAGGCCGGGGGAGATTTCTTCGACCTTTGCCGGGGTGCGGCCGCTTTTGCGGACGGCGGATGACCCCGGGAAGGCGTCTCGCGAGTACGCCATCGAACGGCAGGGTCGGGTGGTGACGGTGTTTGGTGGCAAATGGACCACCGCCCGCTCGCTGGGCCAGAAGGTGGCGGGGGTTGTGGGGAAAATCGCCTAGGGTAGAGTGTCCCAAACAGACCCTGAGGACGCCGGATGAACCGCACCAACCGCAGGACCTTTCTGAAAACCTCCGCCGGCGCAGGTGCCGCGGCATGGATGGGAGCCGAAAGCATGGCCGCAGACAGCAAATTCCGTTTGAGGCATTCCGTGGTGGGGTGGTGTTTCCAGAACCATGGCGCCAAGTGGGACATTGAGACCCTGTGCCAGAAGGCCAAGGGGGCCGGTTGCACCTCGGTGGAGATTGTCGAACCATCGGCGTGGCCCACCCTGAAGAAGCATGGCCTGGCTTGCGCGATCGCGCCGGCGGGAACGAAGGGCAACTTCACGCGGGCGTGGAA
>CAWUOE010000752.1:0-1652 GCA_963923355.1 uncultured Gemmataceae bacterium
TCCTCATGTTTTTCATCCCTGCTGAAGGCGGCTTCGGCCACAGCTGGGGCCTGGCGCGGTGCCCGGCTGGCGCCGCCCGCCAAAACAACCGGGATGCCCGTCATGATGCGACGCAGCTTTTCGGTCATGTCCCCCGGCTGGGCGCGCTCGAGGTCGATGCTGCGCTTGCAGCAGGGCAGGCAATCCTCCAGGTGGGTCAGGTAATGGCTGAGCGCCGGCTCGGAAATCTCCCCGCGGGCGATCAACAGCAGCAGGCCGTCCTCCAGGCACGAGGCGGACCGTTTGCGCTGGGTTGGATTGCTGCTTCCAGACATGCCCACAGCCGGTTGCAAGGAAATGGAAGGAAAGTGGCCCATAACTAAATCATCTAAAATGACCCGTTCTTTCAGAAAAATCCGGGACTCCGGCCAAAAGAGGGGACTGGCCGGCTGGGATCATCCTCTGGATTCGAGGCGGTTTCTCAGATTCTGGGCGGCCTGGGTGGTGATCCGTTCCACCATGTCCACCGTGAGGCTGGGTAATTCATCCCCTTCCACGAATTCCCTGATCGTCTCGGCCAGCCGCATGGTGATCCGGTGGCGGGCGATGTAGACGGCATTGGGGGTGAGCTTCAACTCGTTGGCCACCTGGTCCACCGGCAGGTTCATCAGGGCGGTCGCCAAAAAGGCGTCCCAGCTCATGGTGGTGAATTCCTTGTGCATTATCCTCAGCGCCGATTCGAACACATCCTGGTAATAATTCTCAGCGTAAAGGAAGTTTTCCCCCGCGGCTTGCAGGTCTTCCGGACGATCGATGGGAACCGGCTGCCCGGTCAGGAACCGACGGCGGTGATGGTCCAGCTTGTTGTAGCTGATCCGTTTCAACCACGAGCGGAAGCTCCCCTCCCGATGCCGTTTGAAGGTGGAGATGTTCCCTATGATGAAGGCCATCACATCCTGCGCCACGTCCCGCGCGTCAGCCTCCTGCAGGCCGGCTTCCAGATTCCATTTCAGCAGCAGCGGGGCGTACAGCCGGACGAAATCCTCCCAGGCGTCGGCCGAATTGGCCACAACCAGGCGGTCCAGCAGGGTCATCGAAGTAACGCCAACCCGCATCCATCATTCCGAGAGGGTGAAACCAAAGATTAAGGCCAATTCAGCTTGGATTCAAGCAAAAGGTGGTCCTTTTGCAAAAACCACCAACCCATTCCAAAAATGAATTATTCCCAATTTATTAAAACGCCGGTACGCGTCACCCTTATCCCGTTCATCGTGGCGGCCTTCCCCTGCGTGTTGGGCCGGTTGATCAACTCCCCTGCAGCAGTTTAACAATCATCCGTTTCCTATCGGGGCGGAAGCATCACCCCTGGTCTTCCATGCCATCCCGCAAAGATGCAGGCAGGACTCGGCCGCGCGCCTCCTTCTCCATGGCCCGATCCACACACTTTTCACAAGGGCCCAAATGCCCCATAAAAACCTCAAACAACACCGGTGGAACCTGACAAGAAATGATCCTTGCCAGGATATGATCAGACAGGCAAGGCTCTCCACTCGCTTCAACGACCATGGCCTGATCCCGGCAACTGAAGTGCTCCATTCTAAAAATCATGGCAACGGCCATCATCTTTCAGAGCTCCATTCGATTTCTGAAAAAAGCGAGGGCCATCGAGCCCC
>CAWUOE010000753.1:0-1649 GCA_963923355.1 uncultured Gemmataceae bacterium
ATCAAGGTCAAACCCCGCCACCCGGTGTTCACTGGCCAATTACTGGCTGAAATCCACCAGGTGTGGCACGATGTGGGAACCAAAAGAAACACACACCCCCCCACGCCCAATCGCGGAAACGACCATGCAGACCCACTCTCCCCGTTCATCCTTGAACCGGCGTTCCGCCTGGGTCTGCCTCGCCTGGGCCGCCCTGGTACTGACCGGTTGCGGCGAGGGGAAACAGGCCGCCAATAGCCCCGGGTCCGCCAAGGCCAAAAGACCCCCCCTCCAGCCACTGGTAGGTGTCAGCCTCCTCACCCTCGACAACCCGTTCTTCCGGGTGATCGGCGACACCGTCACCAACGAGCTGGGCAAAGCTGGCTACAAGGTGGTGGTGGTCAGTGCTGACAAGGACCCGGCCCGCCAGTCCAACCAGGTGCAGGACTTCCTGCAGCAGGGCGCCCGCGCCATCATCCTCAGCCCCTGCGAGGCCAAGGCGGTCGTCCCCGCCATCCAGGAGGCCAACAAGAAGGCCGTGCCCGTCTTCACCGTCGACATCCCCTGCCGGGAAGACGGCGTGAAGATCGTCAGCCAAGTTGCCACCGACAACCTCGGTGGCGGCCGCGAGGCCGCCAAGGGCATGATCGAGGCGCTGGGCAAGGCCGGCGGCAAGGTAGCCATCCTCCACTTCAAGCAGGCGGAAAGCTGCCGCCTGCGCGTGCAGGGTTTCCGCGAGGTGATCGAAGCCCACAACCAGGCGAACCCAGCTTCCAAAATCGACCTCGTCAACGAACTGGAAGGCGGCGCCGCCAAGGATGTCAGCTTCAAGGCCACTGAAGACGCGCTGCAGGCCCACCCCGGCCTGCGCGGCATCTTCGCCATCAACGATCCCACAGCGCTGGGCTGCCGCGCCGCGCTGGAAAAGGCCGGCAAGGCCGACAGCGTGATCATCGTCGGCTTCGACGGCCAGCCCGAGGGCAAGAAGGCGATCCGCGAGGGGAAAATTTACGCCGACCCGATCCAGTTCCCCGACCGATTGGGCCAGGAGGTGGCCCAAGCCATCCTGCGCCACTCCCGCGGCGAGGAGGTGAAGCCCGAAATCCTCATCCCCACCAAGCTCTACCGCCAGGCCGACGCCAAGGATGATCCCGAGGCCAGATAATCCCCGGCCGCCGGTACCCACCACCATGCTCAAAACACTGGCCAAAGGCTGGAAAGCAATGGGCAGCGCCAGCATGACGCTGGTGCTGCTGCTGGTCTGCCTCGGCCTGTCCCTGGCGACGATCGACCGGGTGGAGCCCACCGGTACCGCTGCCGGCGAATGGCTGGCGGAGGAGACCGTCTCCCGATTCGGCGATCAGGCAACCGTGCTGCTGGTCAGCGAGGCGGGTGAAGGCTCCAGCCAGTTAGCCGAGGGTTTCCAGCAGGCCATCCGTCGCCAGCCAGGTATCCACAGCGAGCAGGTGCTTGGCGACCCGTCCGATGTGCGCAAGGCCCTCCAACAATGGGCCGCCAGTCACGGCAAACTCGATGCCATCGCCTGTTCCCCCGGCATGGCCGACCAGTTGGTGGTGCGCGAGGCGGCCAAACTATTCCCCGCGCTGGGCCAGACGGAAATCCTGCGGCCGACCGGTTCCTCCTGGCCGCGCTTCCTGGGCCGTCAGAAC
>CAWUOE010000754.1:0-1646 GCA_963923355.1 uncultured Gemmataceae bacterium
ACCTTCACGGGGAACGGATAGCAGCTCTGGACGGTTTCCTTGAAATACACCGTGCACTTGTAGTGGCAGTGGTGCAGTTGGGCCGGGCCAACCAGCGGGAAGAAGCGCGGCGGATCAATCTTGTCCACCATCTTCTCCACCACCACGGTCACATCGTCGCGGAACTCCTCGTAGAAGAAGGGCACGCCGCGAGACACGCGACCCAGCACACGCAGCACGTGGGCCTCATCGGGCGGGTCATCGCAGGTGGGCAACGGGAAGCCTTCCCGGATCGGAGGCATCACCGGAACCCGGTGGTCGTTCTTGAAGGCGTACTTCTCCTCCATCCGCTCGGATACCCACGGCATGATGGGGATCGGGGTGAAGATGCCCATCGAGAGGGGCAGGCACCCGGTCAGGGCGGGAAGGGCGGCAGCCGCCAGGCCCATCCAGAATTTTTTGGTCCAGATCATTCCGCCACCCTCCAGATCGGTCAGGTCCCGCCAGGCCGGGCCCACGCGGGTGGACCCTTGAACCCTCAAAGGAGTTCAGTGTGATGGTGGTATCGGACGATCCGGTGGTGTGACTTGAGCGGTTTGACACAATAATTCCGGTTGGGAGGATTTTTCCACCCACCAAACCGTTTAAAGCACGTCCATGGCGTCAATCCAGGCAGCCAGTTCCGCCATTTGGGCCGCATCCAGATAGCTACTATTTGGTTGATTCATTACTCGAGATATCACGGCGTAGTTTTTCTGAAACAGTCGGTTGAACAGATCCTGCACTGCCGGCCGCCCGGGATCGGTGGCTCCCACCAGCAGAAAAAACGCGGTTCCCTTGCCGGGTAGGCGGTCCCGCACCGCGCCGGTCCAACCGGCATTCAGAACCGCCACCCCTGCCGGGTTTTCCTTGCCGGTCAGGGCCAGGTGGAGGGCCATCTGGGCCCCCTGATCCACACCGTGCGCCACCACACGCCGTCGATCCACGGTATGGCTGCCTGCGATTCCCTCGAGGGACTCACGGATCAGGTCGGCATCGCTGGGCGTCCACCCGGTCTCCACAGGGCACTGGGGCGCCAGCAGAATCAGATGCCTGGCGGCTGCCAACTCGCCCCAGGCCTGCAAAAAGGTGTTCAAATCCTCTGGCCGCGAACGGTTGGCCGGATGCAGCCACAGCAGCACCCCATGGGCGATATCCGGCCGGTAATTGGCCGGAACAAAGGCCATGTATTTGCCATCGCCGGAGGGTGTTTTCCTTTCCAGAATTCCCGTTTCCGCTTTCTTGGGTGCCCCATCGCCTTCACCCTTGGGTTCGGGTGCCGGCTTCCCTTCCTTGGCTGAACCGGCTTGGGATGGCTTTACCAGCAAATCCACCGCCCGGGCAGCCAGTGTCACCGACACGGTATCGGGGGCCTTTGGCGGCGGTTCCTTGCCGTCCTTGGGTTTTTCCCCTTCTTTGGGAGCTTCATCTGCACCCGCTCGTCGCACCACCAGTTTCAGCGTTTGGCCGATGTCAGCCGATTCCAGCAACCCGGCAAGCATGGCCCGGTCGGAAATGGGCATCGGCATGGGCGGGCCCGGTTCCCGCATCAGGCCGGTCACCCGGTCACCCGGTTTCAGGCCGGCCTTCTCGGCTGGGCCGCCCGGTACCAGCGCGCGAATCACCAC
>CAWUOE010000755.1:0-1645 GCA_963923355.1 uncultured Gemmataceae bacterium
CATGCCTGCGGGGGGCTGACTGAGGAACATGCACATACCTTGTTGAAAGACGCTTTTCCTCCCGTGCGCATGTGGACGGCACAACTGCTGGGTGACCGGGCCCACCTGAGCAGTAAAACCAAATCCCTACTGTCAGAAATGGCGCGCACTGAAACGAACACCCACGTCATTCGGCAACTGGCCTGCACGGCCCAGCGGGTACCGGCTGACACAGGTTTGGCGATAGTTGAAGGCCTTTTAAAAAATGAAACCGACGCCCAAGATCCACAAATTCCCAAGCTGCTTTGGTGGGCCCTGGAACGTCATTGCCTGGCACAGCCGGCAAGGGCTGTGGCATTGGTGAAAAACTTGAAGGGGGCCGTTGCCGATTACCTGCAAACCCGGTTGGCGCGACGATTGACAGCCGCCGGGAGGGAAGATTGCGACGTTGCCAGTCTGGGCCTTGGCACCACAGAAAAAATCCTGGACGCCATGGAAAAAGGTGTGCAGGAACGCCCCAGTCCAATGGAAAAACCGCCTTCTGACCCACTGATTACGGCCTGGAGAAGAGCGGCAGTCGACCACGCTTCCGCCACTCGGCTGTTGGCCCGAATTGGGGATGAGGGGGCGATCAAAAACTGGATGGGCTGGGTGGAGGACGCCGACCGGACCGCCACCGAAAGGGCCAGGGCTCTTGAGGCGCTGGCAGGTGTCGCACCCGCAGCCGCCCTGCGCGGCTTGCTGGAGCGGATGAAAACCTCCGACCCAACCCTGCAACTGGCCTTTCTCGCAGCATGGCAAAGAGTTGGAGAATCCGGTGATGTACACCGGTTGGTTGCCGCTTATCCTTCAAGCCCGAAAGCGATTCAGGCCAAGATCCGCGCGGTCCTGCTTGGCCGAAAGGATTGGGCCATGGCGTCACTCGAGGCCATACGCCTCAACAAGCTCCCAGCCGGCGATTTCACCACGGACGAAGTGAGACTTCTGGCCGGTTTTCACGATGAGCCCATCGACAGGGCGGTGGTTGCCATCTGGGGCAAGGTGCAGCAACCCACCAGCGAGGAGAGATTGGCCGAAATTCGGCGCCTGAACAACGACCTGCGTGCAGGCAAAGGGGAGCCGGCCCGCGGCAAACTCCTTTTCGCGAACAAATGCGGCACCTGCCACAAATTCCAGGGGGAAGGGGCATCTATCGGCCCGGACCTGACCCAGGCGAACCGGTCGGACAGCCAGTTTCTTCTGGCCAGCCTGGTGGACCCTAGCAACGTCATCCGGAAGGAATACCTGACCCATGCGGTGGAAACCAAAAACGGTGTGATCCACAGCGGCATCATCACCTCCCAGGGTGGGGACTCCTTCACGCTAGTGAACGCGAAAAACGAGAAGACCACCATTCCCCGGGGTGAAATTGAAACAGTGTCGGAATCGTCGGTCTCCTTGATGCCTGAAAACCTGCTGAAGGAAATCACCCCGCAGCAATTGAGAGACCTTTTCGCCTACATCCAGCACACTCCTGATTCGGGGAAAAAATAATGCGAATAGCCGTACCCCTGTTCCTCCTGAGCCTTGTTTTTTGTGCCACTCCCTTGTCGGCCCAGACGCCTGAACGGGTTTATTCCAACCAACTCAAGGCCATTCCCCAGGCCACGCCGTTACTGAATGATCA
>CAWUOE010000756.1:0-1644 GCA_963923355.1 uncultured Gemmataceae bacterium
AAAATGACCGTTCTGGACTACCTGCACCAGAAAGCGGCCAAGGGTAAAAAAGACCAGGAAATCCTTGATATCGCGGGGGCATTCCTCTTCAGGGGGGCTGGTGCCAGAAAAGACATCTCCGTCCTTTCCGGCGGGGAGCGGGCCAGGTTATGCATGGCCAGCCTGCTGTTGAGCGAATGCAATGTGCTGATCCTGGACGAACCGGGCAACCACCTGGATGTGGATACCGTGGAAGCGCTTGCTGACGCCTTGGTGGAATTCGAGGGGACGGTGGTATTCACCAGCCACGACCGCCACTTCATGGGGCGCGTAGCCTCCTGCGTGGTGGAGGTCCGGGAAGGAAAGGTGCTTCATTACAACGGCACCTACGACCAATATGTTGCCAGGGTCAACGACGAGATTGAAGCCGGTGAACGGGAAGCCGGAATCCGGTTTTCCAAGGCGCCGACTTCTGTCAGCCAGGATTCCACCAGTGCTTCGAGGCGTTCGGCTGAACCGGAAAAGGAAATCAAGCAGGTTGAGAAAAACATCGCCCGGCTGGACGGCCTGAAAAAAACCCTGACAGCCAAATCAAAGTCTACCTCCGACACCGAGGAAGGCCTCCGGGTTTTGGCTGAATTGGAGGCGGTCTCGGCGGAGTTGTCAGCCAATGAGGACCGATGGGCCGAACTGCATGCCCAGATCGAGGGCTATGATCTGGAATGATCAGGCAAGCAAAGCCTTGATTGGATTTCCCATGTCCGTGACCGGAACAGGGCGGTCGCCCTCCATCAGGTTTTTCCCGGGTTCTATGCCTACGGAGGCGTAGATCGTCGCAAAAAGATCGGGCACGCTGACAGGGTTTGCGGCAACTTTCCTGCCCAAATCATCGGTGGCGCCCCATGCCCCCTTGTGCCTTAGGCCTCCCCCTGCCAAAACACAGGTGAATGCCGCAGCCTGATGCCCGCGCCCACCACCACTGTCGAATTCCGGGGGCCTGCCAAATTCGGTGGAAATCACAACCAGAGTCTTGTCCAACAATCGCTTTTTCTCCAGATCAGCAAGGAGGGCTGAAACCGCGATATCCAATTCCCGGATCAGCAGGTGCTGATTCCTGATCCCCTCGTTGTGGACATCCCATCCTGACCCGTTGAGGAAGTTCAGGTTATGGCTCACTTCAATGAACCGAACACCTCGCTCAACCAACCTCCGGGCCAGTAGACACCGTTGGCCAAACTCAGATCCGTAGGTTTGCCTCAGTGCCGCGTTTTCGGAGTCGAGTTTGAAAGCCGCGAGGAATTCCGGTCCACTCAAACGACCTAATTGGCTGATCATCCCGTCGTATTCCTTCACCTTTCCTGACAACGAACCAGCACCGGCTTCGCGCATTTTTTCCAGCATTTCATTGCGTGATTCCTGCCTTGGGACCGGAATCACCTCCGGCCGAGAAAGTCCTCGCGGTCCCTGGGATGTGTCGGTCAGGTAAATGTAGCCGGCTTTCGATCCTAGAAATCCCGGGCCACGTGTCACATTGGGGTATCCGATCACCACGTAGGGTGGCACGCCACCTGAAATCGGCCCCTTTTCATGCGCGACAACCGAACCCAGCGAGGGATACTGCGTTGAGCCACTGACAGGCCTTCCCGTGTGCATCCGATTGGTTGC
>CAWUOE010000757.1:0-1642 GCA_963923355.1 uncultured Gemmataceae bacterium
CTCAACCGCCCGGGCAACCCGCCTCCAGCCAGGTTTCCAGAATCCCCTGGGCGGCGACAGCATCACGGCGGGCCTTCCTTTGGGCGTGGGTTAGGCCGGCGCCCCACAGCTTTTTTTCCGCCAGCCGTGTGGAATACGACTCATCGGAATAAATGACCGGAAGTCCGGTGATCCCGGCCAGCCAAGTGCCCAGGGCCCTTGCGCGGTCGGCGCTGGCCCCCTCCTCGCCTTGCCCGCGGAGGGGAAGGCCCACCACCAGCAGCACCACGCGCTCCTCCCGAACCAATTCCCTCACCTTCAACGCGTCGCGCTCAGGCGTGCTGCGCTCCAGTTGTGTGAGTGGGAAGGCGAATTTCCGCTCCGGATCGGATATGGCAAAACCGATCCGCCGCTCACCCGGGTCCACCGCCAGCACCTTGCCCGGCGGTGGTGGAGGTGGTGACCAGGAGGGATCCGCGTCGGTCACAGGTGCCTTCCCAATTCCCTTGACTTCAGCTCCTCGACAATCTGTTTCACGTTGCTTTCCTCGTGCTTGCGGGCGACCAGAAGGCATTCCCCGTCCTGGATGATCAGCAGATCCTCCACCCCGAGCGTGGTGACCAGCGTCTCCGGATGCGCGGAGATGACGCAGTTTTTGGTGCGAATGCCCACGTGACGGCCCTGAACCGTGTTGCCCTCAGCATCCTGCGGATGCAACCGCTCCAAAGCGAGCCAGCTACCCACATCGTCCCAGGTGAAGGGGGCGCGCAACACCAGCACATCGGGATGTTTTTCCAGCAGGGCGTAATCCACGCTGATCTTGTCCAGCGTGGGGAACACCCGCTCCAACACCGACTGGCGTACCGGTGTGTTCCATGCCGAGGCGATCTCGGTCACCCCGGCATGCAGTGTGGGCCGGTACTTGGAAAGCGCCTCCAGCACCGCCTTGGCCTTCCAGACAAATATCCCGGCGTTCCAGTAGTATTCGCCCGTCTGAACATATTCCCGAGCCACCTCGGCGGGCGGTTTTTCGCGAAAGGCACGGACTCGGGACGCCTCCACTCCCAAACGGGCCGGCATGGCATCCCCCCGGTGAATGTAACCGTAACCCGTGGACGGGAAGGTGGGTGGTATGCCCAGCGTGACAAACGACTGGGGGTGCTCCTCCACCATCAGGCAGGCGGCCTGAAGCGCCTTGCGGAAAGAAGCCGCCGGCTCGATCACATGGTCCGCCGGGCAGGTGATCAGGATCGCCTCGGGATCTTTCCGGTGCACCAATGCGGCCGCCAAACCGACGCAGGGCGCGGTATCCCGACCGGTTGGCTCACCCACCACCTGGTCCTCACCCAGCTCGGGCAATTGCTCGAGCGTACGGCCCACATGATCTCGGGCGGTGATCACCAGCAGGTTTTTGGACGGGATCAAACCCTCCAACCGCCGTGCCGTCTGCTGCAACAACGAGCCGGTACCCTGCAGGTTCAGGAACTGCTTGGGCAGTTTCTGACGGCTTCTGGGCCAAAAACGGGTGCCCCCGCCGCCAGCCATGATCAGGCCGAAGACCTTGTTCCCGGCCAATGGGTTTCCATCCGTCATTGCGAACCTCCGTGTCGTGCCTCAAATCAATCGTTCGAGCTATCCATCACAAATTGTCGGGGTCATCCAG
>CAWUOE010000758.1:0-1642 GCA_963923355.1 uncultured Gemmataceae bacterium
GACACCCTGCAAAATTGCCAAATGCCCGCCGGTCGTCAGAAACAAGGCCAGCCCGATCATCACGGAGGCCATGGCTCGAAAAATGGGAAACCGGTTCAGCATTCGATGGGCGTTGACTATTTGCTCCACGAAACGGTGCCAATTCCACTTCCCTCGCGAGGTGGAGGCAGATGAAGGTCGCTGCGGTGCATAAGAAGACCGGCGGTCTTTTTAGAACCCGCAGCTCACAACCACCTGGGCTGAGCAGGGAGCGATCAATTGATTGCCCACCACATTCGAGAGCACCGGCAGGACGACATTGGTGTAGACTCGGAAGGGATGGTAGTTGAACTCGATTCCCGGCGAGAGTGCCAACTGCTGGAAGCCCGAATTCGCGGTGTCCGCAGCCGGACCGGACTCTGAAGCCTTGTTCCCGAAGATGACTTGGCCGATGGGGCGGATATGGAGTTTCCCAAATTTGAACCCAGTGTAGTAGATGCCCGTGGAGGCATCGACCCCAAGACCCGGACGGTAGCCTCCCTGCGTGATCACCGGGGCATCCAGTTGGGCGGTGACAAACCAGTGCCAGACCGGGTTGCCGAAGAGTTTTCCCCGATGGAAGAGGCCCGCGAGGATATCCACACTGCCGGTGCCGAGTTGCATATTGCGCCCGACTCCTGGCTCTTGCCAATCACCCGTGGGGAGTTGGAGTCCGAGGTTCAGGCCGGTCGACATGTCTTTGGAAAACCCGGTGTAGTAGGCGTTCACGCGCATATCGCCGAGGCCCCACCACCTGGTGGTTTCGCGGGCGCTTGTTTCGCCTCCATGCACATCCCCGTGTTCATCCCCGTGGTCGTGATGCTCATGGATTTGAAGCCGATTACCAAAGGGCAGGGTGGCTGCCACGCCCCACTGGTTGTTGAAGAAGTATTGGAATCCCGGGATGATCCAGTTGGTTTGGTTGAGCTTGTGATGGTTGTTTGCCGCCGGGGCCGAGCTTGTTCCGCTCCAGTTTTGGCTCTGGGAGATGAAATCATATTCGGTCCAAACCATGCCGCCGGGACCGATCGGCGTGTTGGCGGGTCCACCGATTTCGAATCCGTTGTCGAGGGCACACGCACAGGCGCGGGCGGCGGGTGAGTGGGCAATCAGGATTAAGGAAAAAATGAAGAGAGTTTTTCTGAAATGATTTAACATAATATAAATAGGTATAAATTTTGAATGAATAATGGTGATTTTCGCTCCGTTTTTATTGAAGCGGGCGAACAGCCGCAGATGGGGCTTGGCCGGGTTAACAGGAAATCCTCGGAGTCGAGGGAGCTTAGCCGACGAAAATGGGTATCGGCACCGGGGGGGCGAAAAAGATTTCCGCGGGTTTGGTCAACAGCGCCGCAGGAAATGGAAAAGGCTTGGGGGAGGGAGGGGCGAGCAGGCGGTGCGGCTGGGCGATGAATTCGCTGAGCTTGGTTTTCGCCGCGACCACTCCGTCATCTTTTTTGCCGGCGCCGGTCTGGGTGATTTTTTTGCAGAGAGAACAAGGGTGCTGGCCGTCGAGTGTTTTGCCGATCGCTGTGCCGAGCGAGTCTGTGCGCGCGAAATCGCGGAACATCTTGGTCCATGCCACGCCCTGTAAAATTGCCAAATGCCCGCCCGTGGTCAGAAA
>CAWUOE010000759.1:0-1640 GCA_963923355.1 uncultured Gemmataceae bacterium
GCAACAGCGCGTTGTTGCGGCTGGCTCCGCCATCAGCTTTCAGGCTGCCCAGCTTCACACCGCTGTCGGCCTCCATAGCCCCCAGCAGGTCGGCCGATTGCCACGCCATCGATTCCACCGCAGCGCGGGCGATATGCGCCGCGGTGGTGCCCCGGGTCAGGCCGAAGATGCCGCCCCGCGCCCGTGGATCCCAATGCGGCGCGCCCAAGCCTGTGAACGCCGGCACCACGAACACCCCGCCGGCGTCGGGGACGCTGGCCGCCAAGGACTCCACATCCTCCGACTTGCGGATGATGCCCAACCCGTCGCGCAGCCACTGCACCACAGCTCCCGCAACAAACACCGCGCCTTCCAGGCAGTAGGTGGTCTTGCCGCCGATGCGCCAGCCCACGGTGGTGAGCAGGTTGTTGGCGCTGGGAATAGGCTTGTCCCCGGTGTTCAGCAGTAAAAAACACCCGGTGCCGTAGGTGTTCTTCGCGCTGCCCGGTTGGAAGCAGGCTTGACCGAAGGTGGCCGCCTGCTGGTCCCCGGCGATGCCGGCAATGGCCACGGGTGCCCCCAGCATCTCCGCGTCAGTCTGCCCGGCCACACCGCTAGAATCCACCACCCTCGGCAGCATGATCCGTGGAATATTCAGGATACCTAAAATCTCATCATCCCAGTCCAGCCGGTGTATGTCGAACAGCAGGGTGCGGCTGGCGTTCGACACATCCGTCACATGCAGCTTGCCACCGGTCAGCTTCCAGATCAGCCAGGTGTCCACGGTGCCGAACAGGATCTCACCTCGAGCTGCCCGTTCGCGCAGTCCGGGGATGGTCTCCAGCAGGTGCACCACCTTGGTGCCCGAGAAGTAGGCGTCCACCACCAGCCCGGTGCGCTGCCGGATCAGCGCCTCGTGCCCCTGCGCCTTCAGCCTGTCGCACACCGGCGCACTGACGCGGCTCTGCCAAACGATGGCATTGGCCACCGGCCTGCCGGTGATTTTGTCCCACAGGATCGTGGTCTCACGCTGGTTGGTGATCCCCAGCGAACCGATCTGCCCGGCCGAAAGCCCGGCGCGGGCCAGCGCCTCGCGCGCGCAGGCAAGCTGCGTCTGCCAGATCTCCTCGGGATCATGCTCCACATCGCCGGGGGCGGGATAAATCTGCGGCAGTTCCCGCTGCGCCATCGACAGTGCTCGGCCGTCCTGCCCGAACACGATGGCCCGGCTCGAGGTGGTCCCCTGATCCAGCGACAGAATCGGCTTGCCCGTCACCATGGCCCGATACCCCAATCAACACCCGAAGGGAGAGAACCCGGAACTGCACCGGGCAGGGCTTGATTGTAATGGGAAATCAGGCCAAAGGGTGGATGCTCACCCGTACCGTTCTGGGTCGAGCAGTTGCAGATCAATGGAAGGCTTTTCACCGTCCAGCAACTGGCCCACGAGCTTGCCGGTGACCGGGCCCAGGCTCAGCCCCATCATTGCGTGGCCGGTGGCGATCACCAGGTTCGATAACTTCCGGCTGCGCCCGAGATAGGGCAGGCCATCGGGCGAGCAGGGGCGCAAACCCTTCCAGGGCTCGATACCCGCGAAATCCGCTTCGCTGAAGGAGGGGTAATACTGGCAGAACGAGCGCTGGATGCCGCGCACCCGGGCC
>CAWUOE010000760.1:0-1640 GCA_963923355.1 uncultured Gemmataceae bacterium
CTCCCAAAACCGAGGTGTTTGAGACCGGTATCAAGGTGATTGACCTTCTCACTCCATTGGTACGCGGTGGCAAGGCAGGTTTGTTTGGAGGAGCCGGTCTGGGTAAGACCGTAATCCTCACGGAGCTAATTGCCCGTATCGCAAGCCAGCATGGTGGATATTCCGTGTTCGCAGGAGTAGGTGAGAGAACCCGCGAAGGGAATGACCTGTGGCTGGAAATGCAGGAAACCAAGATCGGTAACACCGGCCGGTCGGTCATCACCCAGACCGCCATGGTCTTTGGCCAGATGAACGAGCCCCCAGGGGCCCGGTTGCGTGTGGCCCTGACCGCATTGACGATGGCCGAACGCTTCCGCGACACCGGCAAGGAAACGCTGTTGTTTGTTGACAACATCTTCCGCTTCTCACAAGCGGGCTCTGAGGTGAGTGCGCTCCTTGGGCGTATGCCAAGCGCAGTGGGTTATCAGCCCACTTTGGCCACCGAAATGGGTGAATTGCAGGAGCGTATCGTCTCCACTCAAACCGGGGCAATCACCTCTGTGCAGGCCGTTTACGTTCCCGCGGATGACCCGACAGATCCGGCTCCGGCAAACGCTTTCCAACACTTGGATGCGTTTATTTACCTGGAGCGCCGGATTTCTGAAAAGGGCATCTACCCCGCAGTGGATCCCTTGGCCAGTTACAGTAATGTGCTGGACCCCGCCATTGTCGGCGCGGAGCATTACGGTGTCGCACGTAATGTCCAACGCATCCTGCAAAGGTACCGCGAACTTCAGGATATCATTGCCATCTTGGGCGTGGATGAACTATCTGAAGAAGACAAGCAGGTGGTGGCACGAGCCCGTCGCATTGAACGCTTCCTTAGCCAGCCGTTTATCGTCGCCGAAGCATTCACTGGCAAAGCAGGAAAGATCACGCCCATCAAGGAAACCATTCGCAGCTTCAAGGAGCTTTGTGAAGGCAAGTGGGACCATCTTCCAGAGGGTGCCTTCATGTATGTGGGCGGGATCGAGGAGGCTGAGGAACAGGCCAAAAAGATGGCAGCGGGCCGCTAATCCTTGGCTTCGATTTTTTAGTTTTCCGCTATAAGCATCGAGACACTCATGGCGACAGTCAAACAACTCCGGTGCGTGGTTGTCACTCCTGAAAAAGCTATTCTGGAACAGGTAGCCGATCTGGTGTCGCTTCCCATGTCTGATGGGGAATTGGGTGTGTTACCCGGGCGTCAGGCCTTGATCGGCAGCATGTCACCCGGGGTCCTAAAAATCAAAAGTGGAAACCAAATCCGAAGGGTTTTTGTGGACGGGGGTTTTGTCCAGGTCCGCGACGACACAATAACTGTTTTGACCCCCAGGGCCCAAGACGGTGCGGACATTGATCTGGAAGCTGCCAAAAAATCGATGTCCGCGAGTATACCCAAGGATGCCGGTGCCAAGGTCATGAAAGAGCACCACAACACCATTCTGCGCGCCCGAGCCATGATTCGTGCGGCAAAAACCTCTTAATTCTTACTAAACACCACCAACCAGCACCAACAGACTTTTCCCGACCATTTGGCAGGTTGTTCTTGGACTTATTGGCTGCTGGTTTTGTGTTTCGACAAAATCTTCCGGGGTGTGTCGGCCTGTATCGATCACTCG
>CAWUOE010000761.1:0-1638 GCA_963923355.1 uncultured Gemmataceae bacterium
GTTGAAGGCGATGCGGCCCCTCTTGGAGGCGGGATGGGTGGGATCCTCGAGGGCGACCCGACCCAGGGCGCGGGGACTTTCCGGCCGGGAGAGGTCGACCTCCTCGACGGAGTTGTCGAGGGCGTTGTAGACCCAGGCGCGGGCCGGCTGGCCGGGGGCGTTGGCGATGGTGACCCCCCGGGGTCCGGCCCCGACAGTGACCCGGCCAAGGACCTTTTGGCTGGCCGGGTCGAGCGTGAAGAGCAGATCGGAGCCCGCAGCGGTGCCCACCAGCATGCCATTGTCCAGGACCTGCAGCCCGAAGGGAGTGGCGAGGGCCTCTCCCGGGGCGGGGTTTTGCGGGGGCAGCGGCTCGAGTTCGATGGTGCGGGGCTTGTCGCCGTTGGCGGGAACCATCGTGACGCGGTTGAGGAATGGGCGGTTGCCGAGCTCGCGAAGGCCGTGTTTCTTGCTGCCGGCACGGCCGTTGGCATCGTTGCGGGCCTCGGTCTGGGTGATGAAGGCGTTGCCCTGCCCGTCGACGGCGAGGCCGTAGAGGAGGGTGCCGAGGGAACTCACCACGCGGTCGAGGGAGTCGTCGGAGGTGCGGAAGAGGAAGAGGTCGCGGTCGGGCACGGCGGGATTGCGCACGATGTCGGTGACATGGCCGATGGACAGCACATTGTTGACGCGGATGGAATGCTCGTAGGCGTCGAAGGTGACGAGGTCACCGTCCTTGGCGCCGACACCGCCGGAAAGCTGGGTCTGGTTGCCCGACTCGAAGGGCAGGACGAACAGGCGTCCGGCGGCGACGGCGATGGCGCGGGGTTCCTGCGCGGGGATGGCGATGCGGCCGGTGACCTTGCGGGAGGCGACATCGACCACGGCGATCTGGTTGGAGGACGATAAGGCGACATAAGCCTTGGCACAGTCGGCAAAGGCGATGCCGGCGGGCTCGTCGAAGCGGGTGACGGCCCTGGCGTGGTCGAGATCCTGGAGGGTGGCGACCACGCGCAGGAAGGAGGGGCTGTCCGGATCGGTGTCGATGACGCTGACCGAATCGGAGACATGATTGGAGACCCAGATTTCCTTGCCATCGGGACGGGCGGCGAGACTGACCGGATCGACCCCGACCTGGACCCGGCGGGTGACCCCCCGGCCGGGAGTGATGACATCGACGGTGCCGGCAGGAGTGTTGGTGACAAAGACCCGGCCATTGAGGGCGAGTATGGGCGAGACATGAGGGCTTTCGAGGGAGGGATGGCCGGCCTTGGGCAGGACTTGATTGCCGTCGGTCCCCATGGCTCGGGCGTGTTGCGGGCAGAGCGGCGCGGCCAAGGCCAAACCGACCAACCCAACCAGTAGCAGGCGGGTGGCTGGCAACGCCGGGGGGCAGGTTATGCGGGTGGCGGGCATGGCTGGCATCCTGGCAACAGAAGGGACGCGGGGCGTGATCCTGAACATGCGGTTTTTGAACCGGTTTTGCAAGGGGTGGCTGGGGCTCCAAGGGAATGGCACGCCACGGGGATCGGTTACCCGGTGTCGCGTGGTTTTTCAGCGGAGTCGCAGATGGAGCCGGTGGGTTTCGATCCAACCTTCCATCCGGGCGGCCAGTTGGTCTGGGGGCGCATTGAGCAGGGAGTCCAGCAGCGACAGCCT
>CAWUOE010000762.1:0-1621 GCA_963923355.1 uncultured Gemmataceae bacterium
TCCTGCTGATGTACACCCGGATCTTCAAGCCGAAACTGATTTTCACCATCATCACTGCGGTGGCGATCCAGGTTTTTATTTACATGTCAATCACCCACGTGATCTGGTTGAGTACATCCTCCCAGGCCACGTCCGGACAAACCCAATCGGATTCCGGGGAAAGGAAACAACCATGAACGAGTCGGCCAAGCCCTCCTTCTCCCTGCCCATGACCGGGACGCATCCGGAGGAACCAAACCACAAACAACCGAACCACCAGCATGCAAATTTGGGCCAAGGACACCTTCACACCGAAATCCTCATGCAGGTAATCCTTTGCGGTTGCCTTGGTTTGGTGGGTGTTTTTCTGTATTTGGGCAACAAGGTTGAGATCATTTTGGCCACAAAATTTCATCTGTGGCTTTTGGCGGGATCGATTGCCCTGATTGCTCTCGCGATTTCCAGAATCATTTCCGTGTGGCGACTGACAAAGATGGGCAAATCCGTGGATGGCGGTTGTTGCCATCATGAAGAACATCACCATTCCCACCAGGTCTGCGACCATTCCGACCATGCACACCATCATCATTCAAATAAATCAATGGAATGTGCTGATCATGGACACGCCTGCGACCACGGGCACTCCCATGCCTATGAACCGGTCAAGGCAGTGGTACTCATGATTCCAGTCGGTCTTTTTTTGCTGAATTTGCCTAACAGCAGTTTCGCGGCAGTCCAAGCCCTGGACCTGAACCAATTGGAAATCAGTTCTGCAGTCGCCGACCGCGGTACAGAAAACAACGTAAGTTTTCTTCAATTGGAAAGGGCCGCCCAACGGGAAGAGGCCCGGCAACTCTACGAGGGAAAAACTGTCGCACTCGTCGGTCAATTTGAGGGCAAGGGCAACGATGAAAAAAAATTCACACTCATCCGCTTCAAGATGAATTGCTGCGCGGCCGATGCGGTCCCGCTCAAAGGAGCCATGTTTGTGGATCCTAAAGCACCGGCCAAAATTGACCATAAGCTCTGGAACAAAAAATGGGTCAAGGTGAAGGGACAAGTCCAGTTCATCAAGATGAAAGACGGGACCTTCATCACAGCCTTGGTGCTGCGACCCAAAGATGACAAGGAACTCAACGGCGATTGGATACAGGAAACCATTCCTGATTCGATTTACCTGCAAAACTAATCCAAAAGAAGAGGCTAAGCGTGATGCGATACCCAACATTCCCCCTCCGCTCTTTCGGGTTTTGGAAGGTTTTACTTTCCTTGGGGTTTCTACTTTTTGCCATTTCGTTTCTCGCGGCGTGCCCGTTCTGCACCATGCAGGGACAAACCCTCACAGGCGATGTCAATGCAGCCAGCCTGGTCCTTTATGGAACCTTGAAAAATGCCAAACTTTTACCGGGAGGGGATGGGCTTCAGGGGACCACGGAACTGGAAGTTGACGACGTCATCAAGGACCACGAAATCCGGGGGGGCAAAAAGGTTTTGATACTTCCCCGTTATGTCCCACCCTCCAAAGATGCCCAGTACAAATACCTTGTCCTATGCGATGTTTTCAAAAACAAAATCGACCCATACAGAGGCGTGGCATTTCTGCCTGAAAGCAAGGTTGGGATTTATCTGAACTCGGCTCTGC
>CAWUOE010000763.1:0-1619 GCA_963923355.1 uncultured Gemmataceae bacterium
TGGTGTCGCTGGAACTGCTCGGCTTCCCTCATTTTCCCGGTCCCGGATCGGGCGGGATACAAAGGCAGCCGCAGGGTCAGGCTGGCGGCCACGAGCGGACCAGGAGTGAGCTTCAGCCAACGGAGCGCCCAATCTTCCGAGACCTGGTCATACAGTGCCCCGCCAATCCCATGGACAAACCAGTCAAAAACAAATGCCCGCAGGTACAAGGTAGTGAACAGTGCCCGCGGCCAAAGGCGCACACCGGATTCAACCAGGCGGGCTAAACCGGTTTCCAAATCTCCCTTCAAGGTAAGCAGATGGCATCCCTGAGGGTCGGTGGTCAAATAAAAAGCCCCCTGCTCTTCCTTGACCCACAATCGCCCCCTGCTTTCTGATCCATTCAGGATCAACCACAGCGGGGCCTCACCCCATCCATCTTCCCGCTCTTCCAAAAAGGGAACCGGCCTTCCGGGGGTTTCCAACTGGTGAAAACTGCGGAAGTTATCCAATGCTTGGTTGTAAGCCATTCGGGCACGTCTGGCGTCCATCAGAAATCGCCGAACCAATTCAAGGAAAGAAGGAAACCCAGCAACCCTACTCATGGGCAGGAAAGGTTGGCGTAACCCCCAGTCCTCCTCCACCCGGGACCTGGCATGGTGAAAGGCAGTCCAGGTCGGGCCAACTGGTTGAAGGCCTATTTTTTGTTCAAAAATCCTCAACCAATCCTTTGCCAAAGGAAGAAAATCAGCTTGGCCCACCCAGGCCTCAATCTGGTGGCTAAAAGCCGGCAATGAGACCGGATCTGCTGCGATCTGCGCCCATGGGGTGCCAGGCTTTGAGTTGGCGAACAGGCAAAGGCGGGCTCGCCGTGCCTGTTCGGTCAATTGCAAATCCGGCAGTCGAATCCCCATCTCTTTCGGGGAGTCGGTATCGATAACCACATGAAAGCTGGTGGTACCCAGTGAAGAAGCCATCCCGCCGGCAACGAAGTTCTTGGCCCACACTCCCGGATGAAACAATTCCGGTTGATGTCCTGTCCCTACCCAAGGTTTTTCCGGGTCGATGGATGTTTCGTTTCCAGGCAGTTCTCCCAGGAATTCACGCCGTGCCTGCCGACGAAGCGACCATTGCCAACCCGAGGTATCCAAAAGATTGGATCCCTGCCCCATTAAAAGGCCGGGCAAGTCCACCATTGGCGGGTCACAAGCCAATTCCCCGTGTCCGCCGGGGGCACGGATGACCGGTTTCATCCTGCGGAAGTGGACGCCAACCCGGCGGATGATTCACGGGCAGCCTTCGGGCGTTGGGGAAACTCCGAGGACAATGCGTCTTCTATCACCCAATTGTAGTAACGCATGCGGCTGTCCGCATCGGTCAATCCGGTCCCGAATGTGCGATTGGGGTCCAGGTAGATGCGCGGGATCGGAACCTCGTGAATCTTCAAACCCAATCGCGCCGCCTGAACCCAAACCTGGAGCGGCATACCCCAACCCGGCTCAGTTATTTTTAAAAGGGACAACGCCGATTTTCTGTAAGCTTTGAATCCGCAAAAAGCATCGGTTAATTGCAATCCAAGAGCTTTGTTCAGCTTCTCGGTGATGGACGCATTGATCCTCCTGCGGTCCGCGGGAGCTGAG
>CAWUOE010000764.1:0-1612 GCA_963923355.1 uncultured Gemmataceae bacterium
GGACATCAAGGCGGGTATCAAAGAAGGGTCGGACTGGATCAAGGAGCACAAGGGTGGCTCGGCTCCAGCCGCTCCTGGATCCAAATAAAAACCCGTTTTAGAGCGGTCGTTACCGAAACCACTTGACCAGCTCCGGAGGAGGTTCGGCCCCTCCTCCGGATTCTTTGTTCCCATTTCGTTCATGGAAAACTATTGGCACTTGGGGGACCAACCAGAGTTTCAGACTCGCCAGCAGTGGTTCAGTTTTCAATTCACTGTCGGCGACGATCAGAAAATCCCCTTCCCTACAGCTTGCTAGCATCGACAAATCTTTGCCCAAAACATCTTGTTTTTCCACAGTCAGTGACTTCAAGGAAGCGGGCAGATGGAGCGCATGTCTGGGTGCAAGGTGGACCAAATGGCACAACTCTTCCAGGGCTTGTTCCCTTTGGTTGACCAGATACCAGGCGGAATCCAAATGGATGATTCCGCTTATTGGATTGTCCGTGGACAGGCGGTTGCCGCTCCGGCAAGTTTGTGGCAAAAGATTGAAACCGTTTGCGCCCGCCTTCCGTAGCAGGTGGGTGACTGCCAGGGAATCCCCCGTGTCGCAGAGCAGTAAAACGGAGCGCTGTTTGTTCATGGGCGAATGTGGGTGCGTCAATAACGGAAGATGAAGTCTAGGTTGAGCCGGAAATTTTCGATGGTGTTGTCAACCGAGGTAAGCGGAAATTCCAAAGCCAAACCAGCCTGCATGGGTTCGCTGAATTTGTAGCGAAGGCCTGTGGCCAAGTTCACTTGGTTCATTCCATTGGATGGACCCGAGCCAAAATTGACCAAGTCGGCACCCTGGATTTTCACATTCGGCAGGGTGGACCCGCCTCCCGTGATGGAAAACCAGTTCAGGTCGAGAAACGGGTAGAATTTATGCCAGTTGGCCACATCGTAATCAAGGTGGGCCCCGAAATTGAAAAAAGTGGACCGGTCACCGCCTGCCGCAATGCTGTATGCGAAGACTCCCATGGCATTCATGCTGCCATAAGACGTTCTCCAGAAATTCTGGCCAACCGAAGCGTATGGTGCGATGCCCAATCCGCCAGTGCCTTGGTACATAGAACTCCCGGTGGCAGTTTCAAACTGCACGCCGGCCGCGGCAACCGTGCCACTTTTCTCATTGCGGTAGAAAGTCCACTTGGGTGAGATCCAAAACTCGCTGAAGCTGCTGGAGGTTTCCGCCTCGCTGATCCCAGCGGCGTTCACATTCCCGTTGAACCCGATGCCGCCCAATTTGTGGATGGTCACGCTGAGTTTTTCCGTGACTGCCAGACGCAATTGGGTTCCGTACCACCACAGGTTACCCGTGATAGGCTGCCCACCCGGGAGTGCCTGGTAAAGCAGTACGGGTCGCACTTCCGTCAGGGCTCTGGGGTCCTCGAAGAAGAATGGGTTGCTTACCGGGCTGATCATCACGTCAAAGGCATGATCACTTTGAAAAATTTTACGGGCGCTGGATCCGCCGCTGAACCCCAGTTGCTCCGAGGCCTGCGACCAGAACTGGGTGCCGTTTCCCTGCTGGGTGATCGGAAGGTTTGGATTGAATCCGGGTGGCAACGGGCTGGTTCCCGCTGGCGGT
>CAWUOE010000765.1:0-1610 GCA_963923355.1 uncultured Gemmataceae bacterium
ACACAAGGAGTATCGTCGGCAGCGTCAGATGTGTATAAGAGACAGGTGTCGCCCCGTTCTTTCGAAGGTTCGCAGTGTCGGCTGTTCCGCAATCTGGGGGGTGGGAAGTTTGAGGACGTGAGTGGCAAGGCCGGCGTGAGAGTGACGGAGGGCGAGGGAATTGGTGCCGGGGCGCGGCAACGGGATGTGGCCAAGGCGCTGGGTGTGATCGCCTTCGATGCGGACAACGATGGTTGGACCGACTTGATGGTGGCCAACGACACGGTGCGGAACTTCTTTTTCCACAACGAGCCGGACCCGCCGGCGCCAGGTGGCAAGGGGCGCAAATTTGTGGAAATGGGGCTTCCCCAGGGCGCGGCTTACGCCGAGGGGCAGGCAAGGGCTGGCATGGGGATCGAGTATGGCGAATACCTGCCGGGCAAATCAGCGGTGTTTGTGGCTAACTTTGCCAACGAGCCGGTGACCTTTCTTGCGATCGACAACAAGGGATCCCCGCCCCGCTTTGCCGACAGGGCGTTGGCCGTGGGGTTGGCGGGGCCCGGCCCGCGGGTACCGATGAAATTCGGTGCCAGCCTGCTGGATTTTGACCTGGATGGGCGCCTCGACTTGCTGCTCTGCAACGGACACTTGGAGCCTGATATCGGCCTGGTTCAGGCAAGCCAATCCTTCCCGCAGGCACCAAAACTTTTCTGGAACACCGGGACACAGCCGCGTGTGTTCGAGGGGGTGGAGGAAACGAAAACGAATGCCGGGCTGTTCAAGCCGATGGTGGGTCGGGGTAGCGCGGCTTTTGATTTTGACGGCGACGGTGACTTGGATCTGGTGCTGACAGCGAATGGTGGGCCGTGCCGTGTAGCCCGCAATGACCAGAAACTGGGACATCACTACCTGAGGGTGAGTCTGGAAGGGGATGGTAAGCAAACGAACCGGTCAGCCCTGGGGGCAGTGGCTCGTTTGAGTGTGGGCGGGGTGGTGCATGAGCGGGTGGTGACCGGCGCGCGGGGCTACCTGAGCCAACCGGAATTGACCCTGACCTTCGGTTTGGGTGGGGCGACCGCTGTGGACTGGTTGGAGGTGAAATGGCCCTACCCCGGGTCCAAGTTTGAGCGGGTGCCGGTGGGGGGAATCGACCGGGAAATCCGTGTGAAGCAGGGTGGTTGAGGGGTTTTTGCACCGGTTGAAGCCGCAAAACCCGGCATTTTCCACCTATCCGTACGCATAATCAAGGTTGTTGGAAGGGGGCGGGTAGCCAAACGGCGTGCATTACTGGATGATGAGCTTCTCCCCCTTTGGAGTGCTACGCCATGGAATCTTCAGCCCTGGCCTTGTGGTTGAGTGTGCAGGCTGTGGCTTGGCCAGTGGATGGCAAGGCTGATGCTCCCAGGCCGGCCGTGAAGGAAACACCCAAAGAAGAGAACCCTGCCCGGCAGCCCTTGACCGCGGAGGGGAAAATGCCGCTATCGGGGTTGAAGCCCTCCCACGCGGTGCCCAACCTGTGTGTCTATCGTTACCCGGTGAGCACCCGGAATGCCGAGTGCCAGACGCAGGTCGATCAGGGTCTTGGATACTTTTACTCCTATGTGTGGATCGAGGCGGTGCGATCCTTTGAA
>CAWUOE010000766.1:0-1608 GCA_963923355.1 uncultured Gemmataceae bacterium
AGACTTCCGGTTTTTGGCCGAAGTCAAATGGCATCCGTGAGAATGGATTCTTTTGTTCGTTTGGCGGGGGATTTTGCATGCAGATACCAACCGAGGCAGATTGGCGGGACCATTTACTGGATTTGGATGTGCGTAGTGCATATGCGAATTTCGGGGGTAAAGATTTGAAAGCCGCTTACAAAATGTTCGCCGAAAATTCCATGGAATGCGTAGAAGACCTGCTTTTTATGCCTGTGGTTTCTTTCGTTACTATTTCCACGCGGTCGTTTCCTACCTTTTGTCAGCGGAAAGCAAGGGTGATTACGATGGAGCCGATCGGTTCTGCAGTATCGTTATTTTGCGCATGAAAGATATCAAAGGAGCGGAAAAGACTTTGCTTGACCGACTTAGGCAAGTTCTTTTTCGCTTCAGGGACAATCCCGAATGGTTCGACGATTTGGAAAATGATTGCCAGGACCTGAAGATTGACAGCCAGATTTTTCTGAAGGAATTGGACATGTAGATTGACTGACTGGGCGATGTGTGCGGTGCTCTCTGCCGCCTTGCCGCTACGCCCGTGCTATTGTTTGCCGGTGCTGGATGGAGGAATGCAGGTCCTGGCCAACCTTTGTCTTGTAAATGGAGCCATTTTCCATGGCAGGGGTGAGACTCTAGAGAATCGTTTGGGTCGAATACGGCAATAATAGGGCCCGAAGGCCATACGCATCTCTGCGGGTCAAAGGCCTTGCCCGTGGTGGTCCTGTTCTGGGCTGGAAACAGGGCTTTTTTTCCAGTCAAATACCGCCGGGAGCCGATTGTAATAGTGCATTGGGCCTTTCTTCCGCAAGGAGGTGGCCATGACCACGCGTGTGCTTTACCTGCATGGTTTTTCCGGCAAGCCCGACGGGGTGAAGTACCAGGCATTGCGTAAATCACTGCCTGGTTTCAACTTGCATCCCCCACTTCAGCTTCCCTTCCCGGACCGGTTGCCGGAGGGATTGGCCCAAAAAACGATGGTGGTGCTGAGCGTCTGGTCCAGGCTGCGAAAAGCCTTGGTTCTGGCCCAGCAGGCGGTGAATGCTTTCCGTCCCCAGGTGATTGTGGGTTCCAGCATGGGGGGGGCGCTGGCCACGCAACTGGAAACCTCCGCCGCCCTGGTTTTGATCGCCCCGGCCACTCGTATCAGTTGGATCCCGGTTGGATTCGGCCCGTATCCGGACCGTCCCGTTCCCCCCGACACCGTCATCCTCCACTCTCAATACGACCGGTTGGTCCCTCCTGATGCAAGCAGGGCCCTCCTGCGCAGAAGCCAGCCCGAGAACGCAGCCGGTCTGGATACAATTCGTCGTGTGGGTGCTGGCTTGACCGCGATGGGTTACTCACCCGAGGACCATCGACTGCTGATTCTGGGGGCAAGCCACAGTTGCAATGATCCGGATCCCAAGGCCGATGGCAAACCCCAGGATCATCCCCACACCGCCCTGGTGGAATCGGTTCAGTTGTTGTCAGGTCTTTCTGGGGCGGTCAGCCCAACTCGGGCCGCGGCTTAGCTGATATTTTCCAGGATTCTGACCGGCGTGGTTGGCTTCCGCCCAACCGTGACCTGGAATCATGTGCCCTATTTGGGTT
>CAWUOE010000767.1:0-1605 GCA_963923355.1 uncultured Gemmataceae bacterium
ACGGCCTCGCGCCGGCTCAGCCCGCAGGGGAAAGCATTGTGCGCCATGGCCGTTCCCCTTAATCCGCGAAAACGAATTCGTTGGTGTTCAGCAGCACCAGGGCCAGCGACTGCCTCGCCTTGGCTTCGCTTCCCAGCACCCCGGCTTGTTGCCGCAGGTGTTCCAGCGCCGCGCGTTTCTCCTCCGGGCGGGGATCGCGGGCTAGTGCCATCCGCCAGATCTGAGCCACAAACCGGGTAGGGTCATCCACCTGGCCCGCTTTAGCGGCCAGGGATTCGGCCAGCCTCTGCGCCGCAGGGTTGTTCAACAGCGCCAGCGCCTGGGTGGGTACCGTGGTCGAATCACGCTTGCCGCAGGGCAGTGTGCTGTCCGGCGCGTCAAACACGGTTTGCGTGGGGTCGAGCAGACCACGCTTCACATAGGCGTACAGCGTGCGTCGGCGTTGCTGCTCAGGCGGCGATGGCTTGTATTCAGAACCTTTTTTCGACCAGCCCTCCAACGCCTCGGGGCTGATCTCCGGGATGAAACTGGGCCCGCCCACTTTCGCCACATCCAGTTGGCCCGAGACCGCCAGCATTGCGTCCCGCACGGTCTCGGCGTCCAACCGCCTGCGGTTGGCACGCCACAGCAGGTGGTTGCCCGCGTCGCTTGCCTCGTATGTAGCTGCCTGGGGGTGCAGGGTGGCCTGCTTGTAGGTTTTCGATGTGAGCAGCAACCGGTGCAGCGCCTTGGTGCTGAATCGATCGCGCATGAATCGCTCGGCCAGATGATCCAGCAACTCCGGATGCGTGGGCTTTTCGCCGGTAAAGCCGAAATTGTCCACCGATCGCACCAGCCCCTCACCAAAATGGTGCATCCAGACCCGATTCACCCACACCCGCCAAGTCAGGGGATGCTTCGGGTCGGTGATCCAGGTCGCCAAGGCCAGACGCCGTCCGGTGGTCTTGCCGGCAGGCGATTTGGCCTCGGGAGTCGCCACCGCGCTCACCAGCGACAACGCGCCGAAGCCCACCTCGGCGCCCGGGCGGGCTGGGTCGCCCTTTTTCAGCAGTTTCAGGGGTGGCGGATTGGGCCCCAGATCGGTCCAACCCAGGATCTCCTTCCCCACCAGGTCCGGCGGCGGCCCGCCCAGCGCGCCGGGGGAACCCGCCGGCACCGGCCCGGCCCAGAAGGCGTTCGCCATCCGGTAGTAGTCTCGCTGGGGAATCGGGTCGAACTTGTGGTCGTGGCAGCGCGAGCACTTCACTGTCAGTGCCAGAAACGCCGTGCTGGTGGCATGTACCAGATCCTCCAGCCGGTCATACTGGTACTCCCTGGCATCGTTCGGCTCATCGTTCCAGGTGCCCAGCCGCAAAAAGCCGGTGGCAATGCGCGAGGCCTCGGTGGCCCCCGTCACCTCATCGCCAGCTAGTTGATGGGTCAAAAATGTCCGATAATCCAGATCGCGATTGAACGCGTTGATCACCCAGTCCCGGTACTTCCACGCGAATGGCTTCTCCTGGTCGCGTTCATATCCCGAGGTCTCCGCCCACCGCGCCACATCCAGCCAATGCCGGGCCCAACGCTCGCCGTACCGCGGGCTGGCCAAAAGACTGTCCACCACCC
>CAWUOE010000768.1:0-1598 GCA_963923355.1 uncultured Gemmataceae bacterium
TCCCCCTCGAGGGCAAGGCCGAGGGGTGGGCCGCACCCTCCCCCGAGGCAATCGCCTGGCTGGCCGGACAAGGCGTCCGCTGCATCGCCACCGACGCCCCCACACTGGGCGGCGTCGATCCCGATCACTCCCAGCAGGTGGATTGGATGGCCGCCTCCAAAGGCCTGCTGGTGATCGAGTTCCTCACCAACCTCCGGGCGGTCGAGGGCCGCGATGCCTTTTTCCTGTTCGCACCCATTAAGATCGAGGGCACCCGCGGCGGTTACGGCCGCGCCCTCGCCATCCTCAAGTGAAAGGCCTTCTTCCCATGCCGCGATTCGGCTTCCTGTCCTCCGCCAAGGCCCTGCTCCTGCTGGCCCTGGCTCCGCTTCTCGCCCCCGCACAGGAGAATAAAAAAACCGGGCCCGTCGAGGGGGAAATGGCCGGCTACCTCCTCGTGCCCCACGAGAAGGTGCCCGAAACCTACAACGCCGGCTTCTCCATGTATGTCGCCGCCTGGCCCCTGCTCGACAAATACCCAGGCAACCGCTTCCAGACCGGCCTCCTTGGCACCTGGATGTTCGCCCAGTACCCGCAGCCCAAGCCCAAGGAACTCTATTCCGATATCGAGGGCGGCCTCGGCTGGTGGCGTGACACACGCTTCGCCACCGAGACTCCCAAGTTCATCATGGGCGGCGTCACCCTCAACTTCAACGAGTGGGCCAACGGACCGGGGGCCGGCAAAAGCAGGAACTGGGACAAACCACTCGGCGTCTACGGTGTCGCCCAGCTCAGCCCCTGGGTCCTCTGGCCTCCCGATGGACTCAACCTGAAACAGGGCACAAGCGGCGAGCTGTTCGGCTACGGCTACCTCCCCCTCCCCCTCACCAACCCCAAGGCCACCACCGCGGGCAAGCCCGTCCCCACGGGCGACCAGTCCTGGACCCTCTTCCTCAACACCGGCAACTTCAAGGGCCCGGTCAGCTTCTTCACCCCGTATTACTGGTCTTCCATCACCGCCCAAAAGCCCGAGCACGCCGGCAAGTTCCTCGACTCCCGCCCGTCCGAGCCCAACAAGGCCATCCAGATGGAGACACAGTATGTCCCCAGTTTCCAGGCCACCGATTCCAAAGGCGTCACCTGGGCCCGCATCGCCCCTACCGCCTTCCCCCGCAACGCGGGCGCCGATTCCATGGTCGTCCACCGCGTCACCGCCTACGACCGCTCCGCGCTGTGGAACTCCGTGAAATCCTGGTTCGAGGGCGGCCCGCCTGCCTCAGGCGTCATCGACCCAAAGGGCTCCAGCCTGCACACCTTCAACAGCAAGGGCGGCTCCACCTGGCGCATCTACCCCCCCAACACCCCGCGCGAGCAGAAGGTCGCCCTCGCCTGGAACTCCTTCGCCAAGCCCGTCGCCCTCGACCAGCACACCTACGGCTACCGCTGGAACAGCGACATGGTCACCACCACCGATGCCAAAAATAGCCCATCCAAAGATGATCGCTCCTTGGTCACCCTGCCCCAGTACTTCCGCCTGGTGGAGGAAAAGGGCCGCAAGGAATGGGTTGTGGCCAAGCCGACTGATGTCCCGCCTGAGACCGGCCTGGCCTCCGTTGAGT
>CAWUOE010000769.1:0-1591 GCA_963923355.1 uncultured Gemmataceae bacterium
CAGGTCATGCACATGCACCTTTTTGTCCACAGCCTGAAAGCCAAAGTCATCGGTGTAACCGTAAGCCATGCCGCCCCTAACGCCACCCCCCGCCATCCAGATGGAATAGCCGTGGTGGTTGTGGTCTCTCCCGTTGATCTTGCCGGCGTTGGCCCCTGCGGTGGGCAGCTCCACAGTGGGGGTTCGACCGAATTCACCGCCCCATAGCACCAGGGTGTCTTCCAACATGCCCCGCTGCTTCAGGTCCTGCAGCAGACCACCGATGGCTTGGTCGCACTCCTTCGCCAGCCTTCGGTGGTTGACCTCAATGTCGTCGTGGTTGTCCCATGGCTGTCCCGCACCATGCCACACCTGAACGAAACGCACACCCCGCTCCACCAGGCGGCGGGCAATCAGCATCTGGCGACCCTGCAGCCCCGGACCGTACAAATCACGGATGTTCTTGGGCTCCCGGTTGATGTCGAAGGCGTCTTCCGCGTCCGATTGCATCCGGTAAGCCAGTTCGAAGGACTGGATTCGTGATTCCAGCCGGGGGTCCGATTGCCTGGATTCCTGATGCCGGCGGTTGAAGGCGGCCAGGAGGTCCAGTTGCTTGCGCTGCCTTTCCCTCGGGTTGGCAGCCCGCACATTCTCGATCAGCTTTTCCAGGGAAGTGTGGTTGGTGTCCACGTAAGTGCCTTGGTACACCCCGGGCAAAAAGGCGCTCTGCCAGTTCTGGGTTTCCTGGATGGGGTAGCCCCCCGGACACATCGAAATGAAGCCCGGCAGATTCTGGTTCTCGCTTCCCAGGCCGTAGGTAACCCAACTACCCATGCTGGGTCGCACTTGCCGGCTGTCCCCGCAGTTCAACAGCAGCAGGGAAGGTTCGTGATTGGGCACATCCGCGTGCATAGACCGCACAACGCACAAGTGATCCGCCATGCGTGCCACGTAAGGAAACAGCTCACTCACCTCCAGCCCCGACTGTCCGTGCTTGGAGAACTTGAAAGGTGATCCGAACGCTGCCCCGGTTTTCCTTTCTGTTGGCAGATTGGGCCGCGGCAGAACCTTGCCATGGTTCTTGGTCAAAAGCGGTTTGGGATCGAAGGTGTCCAGATGGGAAGGTCCGCCATTCATGAACAGGTGGATCATCCGTTTGGCTTTCGGTTGGAAATGCGGACCCCGGGGCGCTAGCGGGGCGATGGAACGGTCCGCCTCGCCCTTGGCCTCAGACCCCAGCAAAGCGGACAGCGCCAACCCACCCATGCCGAGGGCGGAGCGCTGAAGCAGGCGCCGGCGGTCAATCGGCAGAGGCAGTGAGAGGTGAGTCTGCATGGTGTTTTTCCGTTCTTCCGATCAATCGGCGAAGGCAAATTCGTTCGAGCACAGGATTACCTGGGCCAGTGCGCTCCAGCCTTCGGGGTCTTGTGCCATGGCCAATGCCTGTTTCTTTTCATCCTCGGTGGCACGCCTGCCCCACCCCAGTCGAGCCATGGCATCCATGCGGGCGGCAGGTTCCAGATTAGACAATTCCGGGCGGGCTGCCATCGAACGGGCCATCTCCAGCGCAAACGGGTTGTTCAGCAGGAACAGTGCCTGCTGGGGTACTGTG
>CAWUOE010000770.1:0-1590 GCA_963923355.1 uncultured Gemmataceae bacterium
CCCATCGGGATGCCCAGGGCCGGGGGAGGATTTGTTTGTCCAACGCTGCCCGCACCCGATTGTCATGCTTCTGGCTGTGCCTCATCGCCAGCCTGTCGGGGTGCCAAAATCTGGACCTGACCCTGGCCACCCACGCCCCCGGGTTGCCGGAGCAAGCCCGTCCCAAGGATTCGCCCACCCAGGTGGTCCCGCACCTGCCGTCCTTGCACGAGAAACGGGTGGCGCCCTTTGTTTTTCTGTCCGACCTGCCACTGAATCCGGAGCCAAAGTGGATTCAGGGCTGCTCGCAACTCCGCGACCAGATTGCCCGGGACCTGCGGCTGCACAATTCCCAAAGGCCTATCCTTGTTTATCTTTTCGGCGACAGGGCCTCCTACGACCAGTACATGCGCGCTCGCTACCCGGACCTGCCCAGCCGCCGGGCATTCTTCGTCGCCCAGGGACGCTCCAAAGTGTTGGGTGAGGATCTGATGGTTTTGACCTGGTGGTCAGATCGTCTGGAGCAGGACCTCCGGCATGAACTGACCCACGCCCTGCTTCATTCCTCCCTGATGGATGTCCCCCTGTGGCTGGATGAGGGATTGGCGGAATATTTTGAGATGGAAAATTACCCGGTGGAGTTCGGGGAACGGCTGGCGCAAACGCGGGAAGATTTCGCCAAGGGGACGGGCCCGAGCCTCGAAAGGCTGGAAGAGATCCGGGAGATCCACCGGATGCAACGCCCGGAGTACCGCGAATCGTGGCTGTGGGTGAGATACATGCTTCAGGGACAACCCGAACTGAAAGCCACCCTGCTGGAATATCTGGCTGAGTTGCGTCAGAATCCTCGCCCGGCCCCGCTGGCCCCCAGGCTGGCCCGGAAGGCGCCTGATTACGCGGCCGGCTTTTCCCGATATGCTGCGGAGGTGGTCGCCCCCAGAACACCTGTTCCTCCGCCACCCTGAACCATGCGCCTGCTCATCACCGCCGGTCCCACCTGTGTGCCCATTGATTCGGTTCGGGTGATCACCAACCTGGCTTCGGGTAGGACCGGTTTTGCCATCGCCAGCCTCGCCTGCGCTCTGGGCCACCCGACCACGCTTTTGATCTCCAGGCAACCGGATGGCTGCCAGCCATTGCCAGGGTGCCGGGTCCACACCTTTTCCACCCCGGAGGAACTGGCCGCCCTGCTGTCAGGGTGCATCCAGTCGGAGGCACCCGATGTGATCGTCCATTCGGCGGCGGTGAGCGACTTCAGGGTGGGAAAGATCACAAATGCCAAAGGCAAAACGGTCGAGGCCGCCAAATTGGACAGCGGGGACGCCCCTTTCCAACTGGAGCTTCTGCCCGCGCCCAAATTGTTGGACAGCATCCGAAGGGACTGGGGTTTCCGCGGCTTGCTGGTGGGATTCAAGCTGGAGTCGGGACTGGATACCCAGGCACTGGTCCGGGAAGCCGAATCCACCCGCCTGAGGACAGGGGCCGACTTCATGGTCGCCAATCACCAGCACACCGCCGGGGAGGAGGCGTTCATCGGGCCCGGCCCGGACAGCAGCTACCAGCGTGTGGAACGGTCCCAATTGCCAAAAGCACTGCTCTCCCTGCTGGAAA
>CAWUOE010000771.1:0-1584 GCA_963923355.1 uncultured Gemmataceae bacterium
CGGGGGCGCCGGGCTTGAGGGTACCTCGGTCGATGCCAAGGATTTGCGCGGGGTGGAGGGTCATCATGGCGATCATTTGCGGCCAGGTCAGATGGCCGGGCTCGATGAGGGCCTTCACGCAGGTGGGCAGGAAGGTTTCCAGACCGATGATGCCGTTGGGGGCTTGATCGATCTCGCGCATTTTTTTTTCGACGGAGTGGGGCGCGTGGTCTGTCGCCAGCACGGTAATCACCCCATCCTTCAGGCCTTGGATGAGGGCAGCACTGTCCTTCTTTTCGCGCAGGGGAGGGGACATCTTGAAATTGCTGTCGAAGCCGCGCAAGCATTCATCGTTCAGCAGCAGGTGATGGGGGCTGGCTTCGCCTGTGACAGGCAATCCCTTGTCGCGCGCCCAGCGGATCAATTCCACGCCCCGCGCGCTGGACACATGCAGGATGTGCAGCCGCGCTCCGGTGATTTCGGCCAGGGCGATCTCACGGTAAATCAGGATCTCCTCGGCGGCAGCCGGGTAGCCTTTCAGCCCAAGACGCAGCGACTCCGCACCCTCATGCATCACCGCACCCTTGGTGAGGGCGAGATCCTCGCTGTGGCTGAGCACAGCTTTTCCCAGGCCGCGGGCATATTCCATGGCCCGCCGCATCACTTCTGAATCGGTCACCGGGGTGCCATCGTCGGTGAACGCGACGGCGCCTCCCTGAACCAAACCTCCCATTTCGGACAGGTCCTGACCCAGTTTGCCCTTGGTCAGGCAGCCCACCGGGAACACATTGGCCAGGCCGGCGCGTCGGGCCTGCTGGATCACGAATTCGGCAGCGGATTGGCTGTCGAGCGGCGGTTCGGTGTTGGGCATGCACGCCACGGAAGTCACGCCGCCGGCAATGGCAGCCGCGCACCCAGTGGCGATGGTTTCATCCTCCTCCCGGCCTGGTTCGCGCAGGTGGACATGCATGTCGATCAGGCCAGGGCAGACCAGTTTCCCGGCCGCGTCGATAGTTTCAGAGGCCTGCCTGTCCGGCCCGCCCACGGCGGCGATGACCCCGTTTTCAATCCACAGATTGGCCACCGCATCGTGGTGGGTGGCGGGGTCTATCACGCGGCCGTTCCGGATGAGGATGCAGGACATGACTGGCGGAAGCCTTTCTGGTTGGAGAAAGCTGGAAATGCGAGGTTACTTTTTGCCCAGGATGGTGAGTGCGGCGTTCATTCCGGCTGCCCCGATGACTCCGCCACCAGGGTGCGCGGCTGCGCCGCAGAGAAACAGGCCCTTGACCGGTGTCCGGTATCCCGCCCAGCCGGGAAGGGGGCGCATGGGGAACAACTGGTTCAGGTTCATCGCACCCTGGAAAATGCTGCCCCCGGTGAGACTGAATTCCCGCTCCATGTCGAGGGGGGTTACCACTTGCCTGTGGAGCACGGCGCTTGGGATGTTGGGGGCATATTGGCCGAGCAGGGCGATGCAGCGGTCGGCAAATTCCTCCTTGTGTTCGTCCCATGTGGTGCCACGCAGTTTGTAGGGGGCATATTGGATAAACATCGACATCAGGTGTTTGCCGGGGGGCGCGACCGATGGGTCCACCACGGATG
>CAWUOE010000772.1:0-1583 GCA_963923355.1 uncultured Gemmataceae bacterium
GTCAGATGTGTATAAGAGACAGGTATGTCAGCGGTTACATCCATGAACCGGGCGAGATTGCGACGCACGCCTGGGTTCAGATTTGGTGCGGGTCTCAGGTTGGCTGGATCGATATCGACCCCACCCATGGTTGTCTCGTGGGCGAGGATCACGTGCAGGTGGGCTTTGGTTGCGATTTCTCGGATGTTCCCCCCAACCGAGGTTCGTGGCGTGGACTGGCGGAGGAAAATATCCAAGTCGCGGTCCGGGTCGAGCCGGTTTCCAGGCTCCCTGCCGATTGGATCGACTCGGAATCCTTTTCTTTCAAGGGTTTTTCAGTGGATTCAGCCTCATCCGGAATGCGCGGTTTTGGAAAACTGGCTTCCCGCCACTATCAAAGATTGCTTTATCGCCAGCAGCAACAGCAGCAGCAACAATAGGCTGGCCTTGAGGCCACCACTCGAAAACAACGACCTTCGTTTGTTGAGCCCTTGCAAAACCAATCGTTTTCAGACCTCTTTTTCAATCCGTCCCTACCAGAGAATTGTCTGTTAACTTGGAGACCGTGGGGAATAGTCCCAAGGCCCCCGGAGCAGGCAGATCATGTGGTACTTGACAGACACCCGCCATTTGGAACACGACACAGGCCCTGGGCATCCCGAACGGCCAGATCGACTCCGCGCTGTGTGGGATGCCTTGGCTCGGGAGGGGCTCCATTCCAAGCTTTTCCCCTTGGAATATCTGCCGGCACTGGCTGAATCTGTCCAACGGGTCCATGCACCCGGGATGCTCGAACTCACCCGTCAGGTGGCGAGTCAAGGGCGCGGTCACTTGACGCCGGACACCCCGATCAGCTCGGCTTCCCCATCCATCGCCCTCCTCGCAGCCGGCGCTGCCTGTGCGGCTGTGGATGCGGTGGTCGAAACTGGCACCCAATCCACCCGCGCTTTTTGCGCAATCCGTCCCCCGGGCCACCACGCCACACCCGATGAGGCAATGGGCTTCTGCCTCATCAACAGCGCGGCGGTGGCGGCACGACATGCCCAGTCAGTCCACGGCATCGGCAAAGTACTGATCCTGGATTGGGATGTGCACCACGGAAATGGGACCCAGGACATCTTTTACTCAGATCCAAGCGTGGGCTTTGTCAGCATCCACCGTTATGGGCACGGCTTTTATCCAGGTACTGGCTCCCCCTCGGAAACTGGCACAGGCAAAGGATTGGGCACCACCTGGAACCTGAGCGCCCAGCCTGGAATCTCCTGGACCGGCTATATGGACCTGATCGACCGTGCCCTGTCGCATGTACAGGCTTTCAAGCCGGATTTATTGATCGTGAGTGCTGGCTTCGATGCCTGCATGGATGACCCGGTGGGGGATATCGGATTGGATCCCGCCATTTTTGCCGAGGCAACCCGCCGACTTCTGCAGGTAGCTGGTGACTCCGCCGGGGGACGGTTGGTTTCCTTGTTGGAGGGAGGCTACAACCTGAAACGCCTGGGTGAGGCAGTGGCGCATCATGTGACAGTCTTGTCAGGATCGTGAGACCGCCCAAAGTAAGAAGGCCAACAATCCAGCAAGCCGCAGTTGGTGCCGATTGGCCT
>CAWUOE010000773.1:0-1580 GCA_963923355.1 uncultured Gemmataceae bacterium
GGAGTGGCTGCCCGCAGCAACTGAAGCCGCAACTCAGGGGGAGTATCGATTAGTATGTTCCCGCCCGCCAAGCGCAATAAGGCGCCACATCGGTACCTATGGTTTTTGAGATTCGAAGAAACACAGACAGCGCAGGAGCACCCCAGCATCGGGACACCGGCAGAGGTACCCGTTCCCAAAAAGGTGAAAGTTTGCATCAGCCAATCACCGTAAGCACAAAATTATATACATAATTAATCATTTTATATACTTCTCAATATTTAGTTAGCCTAGGGCAGTTTGTATTGGATATCTTCTTCAAGTCTACAGAACACTGCCTGATCGATCGGTTTCACAGCAGCATTCAAGCCGCCATGAATAAATAGTAAATTTGGGAAATTTGGAATATTTTGCCACAATGGGTTGACACCCCCTGCCGTTGCGCCTCTGCTGGGGTGCAGATACGATGCAAGATTCATGGTCTTGGCTCGTTTTCCGAAGGGGAAAGCGTGCCGAGTCTTGCTTCGTTTGATGTGGATTCATGTTCGAGAGTCTTCAACGCACTCTGGGCGACGCCATCAAGCGCCTGCGGGGTCGCGGTCGATTGACCGAGGCCAATATCCGCGAGGCCCTCGAGGAGGTTCGTATCGCCCTGTTGGACGCTGATGTGAACCATCAGGTCGCGCGGGACTTCCTCGACCGGGTCTCGAAAAAAGCCGTGGGGCAAGAGGTGCTGCGCACCCTGAACCCCGGCGAGCAGATCCTGAAAATCCTTTACGACGAACTTGTGTCGCTGATGGGTCCGGTGGACACCTCGCTGCCCAAGCCCGGCAAGGACGGACCAGCGGTGATCATGCTTTGTGGCCTGCAGGGCCAAGGCAAAACTACCACCGCCGCCAAACTGGCCCTGACCGCCTTGAACAAGGGCCGCAAACCGCTGCTCGTCGCCGCCGACCTTCAGCGTCCGGCCGCCATGGAACAGCTGAAAATTCTAGGTGAGCAGCTGAACGTGCCGGTCCACATCGAGCCTGGCACCTACGATGAACGGGGCAACCGCACCGGCGGCCCAAGCGCGGTTCAGGTCTGCAAAAACGGCGTGGCAAGGGCCAAGCAGCTCCTGCGTGATCTGGTGATACTCGACACGGCAGGCCGGCTCCATGTGGCGGAAATGCCCATGGAGGAGCTGCGCCAGATCGACCGCACCATCCAGCCGGACCACGCCTATTTCGTATGCGACGCCCTCACCGGCCAAGATGCGGTGAACAGCGCCAAGGCCTTCAACGATGCATTGGAACTCAACGGCGTCATCCTCACCAAGATGGATGGCGACGCCCGCGGCGGCGCGGCACTTTCGGTGAAGGAAGTCACCAAGGTACCGATCAAATTCCTTGGCATGGGGGAGAAGCTGGACCGGCTGGAGGAATTCCGGCCCGAGGGCTTGGCCCAGCGCATCTTGGGTCAGGGTGACATCCTCAGCCTGGTGGAAAAGGTAACCCGCGTCCAGGCGGAGATCACCGAGGAGGAGCGCCTGCGCCAGCAGAAGAAGCTGGAAAAGGGCACCTTCAGCTTGGACGACTTCCGCAAGCAGATGGAAATGCTGA
>CAWUOE010000774.1:0-1571 GCA_963923355.1 uncultured Gemmataceae bacterium
GCCGCCAGCCGCACGGTCGATCCCGCCCGCCGCACCCGCGACCAGGTCGATAGCGATGCCGGGAAAAAACCCTCCGCCCCCTCCTGAAAAAGCCTGGCCTCTCCCGGCCGGTTAAAATAAAAGTCCGATGCCCTTCCGCAACCCGGATAACCCATGGATCACCAGGCAGAACCCTTGAAAACTCTGCTCCTCCGGTTGGCCTCCCGGTATATCTGGTGGAAATCCCCGGACGATGCCCTCCTGTACCCCGACCGGGTCGTTGCCCAGGTGATGGATATTGGCGATTTTTACGACATGGAGGAACTAGCGCGACTGGTCGGGGATGACCGTCTGCGCGCCGTTTTGGCACAGGCACAAGCGGGCCAGTTCCGCCCGCGTTCCTGGCACTATTGGCACCACCGCCTGGGATTGGTTGCCTCGGATGGCGTCCCTCCCCTGCCTGCCAGGAAACTGGGATGATGCCCCATTTCACACCGGCCCTGCAGATCCTCCCAGAATCCCAGCAATCCCTCTGGCCATCCCTGGCCCCGCTGGCACAACAGGGTTTCGTCTTGTACGGGGGAACGGCAATCGCATTGCGCTTGGGGCACCGGATCTCGGTGGATTTCGATTTCTTTTCAGATTTGTCCCTGGACCGAAAAAAGATCCTTGCATTGCCTTGCTTGAAGGCTGCAAAAATCATCACCGAGGAGGCCGAAAGCCTGACTTTCCTGGTGGAATCTGCCGACCCTCGTGGCCATTCCGTCAAAGTATCCCTGTTCGGCGGCATCCCGTTCGGCCGAGTCGGTGAGCCAGACTCCAGTGATGACGGTGTGGCCCGTGCTGCCTCTCTGCTCGACCTGCTTGGCACCAAACTGAAGGTCATACTCCAACGGGCCGAGGCCAAGGATTACCTCGATATTGCGCGAATCCTTGAAACCGGAATTCCCCTGGCCCTGGGCTTGGGGGCTGCCCAAACTCTGTTTGGAAGTAGCTTCCAGCCCGCGGAATGCCTCAAGGCTCTCTCCTTTTTCGGGGATGGCGACCTGGGTACCCTGCGTCCGGCTGCACGGGATACCCTGCTCAATGCGGCCGGCGCTACCCGCCATGTGGAAGCGGTTCCCCTGCTGGCACGATCCCTCAGCTGAACAACCCTGTAAATACCTGATAATTGGAGTAATGACATGCCAGAAAACACCAAACAGTCAAGGACCAACAAGACACCCAAACCCAAAACAGCCCCCGGCAAAAAGCCCGCTTCCCGCCCGTCCAAGGACCTGGCCCGCGACACCGTCCTCCGCATGCGTCAGGCCTGCGAGATCCTCTATCCCATTGCGAACGGCCTAGGTATCCTGCGAGCACCTGCGGTATCCCTGGAACCGGTCCACCGGGACACCCTGGAGATGATTCGCACTTTCTGCAATCACATGGAAATGCACCTCGACCGCAGGCCGCCCGGGGCAGCATCATCGACAACCTCAGCCTCTTGGTCGCCCTGGTCGGCGCCATGGAAGGAGAAGCCCTGCCCCCCTACCCCGAAGTGATCCTGCTGGCACAGGCCCTCTCCGACAGCATCATCGGCGGTATCGTGC
>CAWUOE010000775.1:0-1568 GCA_963923355.1 uncultured Gemmataceae bacterium
GGCAGGTACCGATCCACCTCCCGGCGGATCACATCCGGGTTGGCCACCAGCCCACCCGCCAGGTTTTGCGCGATCCGCAGCACCGCGTCCGCCGCCAGAAATGCCTGCGGGATCGATAGCCGCCGGTTCACGCTGTCGTCCAGCGTCCGCTCCAGCCACTGCGTGGCCGCCGTTTGCGCCGCGTTGGCCGGCAGCGTCATCAGGTACCGCGCCAGACCGCACATCCGTTCGGCCCGCATCGGATTGCGCTTGTAGGCCATCGCGCTCGAGCCCACCTGTTCTTTCTCGAACGGCTCGTCCACCTCCTGCCGGTGCGACAGCAGCCGGAGATCGGTGCCCCACTTGTGGGTCGATTGCCCCAGCCCCGACAGCGCGTCAAGAATCTGCGCGTCGATCTTGCGCGGATAGGTCTGCCCCGTCACCGGGAAAACCTGGTCAAAACCCATTTTCCGGGCCACCAGCTTGTCCAGCGCCCGCACCTTCGCGTGGTCGCCGTGGAACAGCGACAAAAAGCTCGCCTGCGTCCCTGTGGTACCCTTCACCCCACGGAACGGCAACTTCGCCCGCCGGTGCGAGATCTCCGCCAGGTCGATCAGCAGGTCCTGAATCCACAGGCACGCGCGCTTCCCCACCGTCGTCAGTTGTGCCGGCTGGAAATGTGTGAAGCCCAGGGTCGCCATGTCCCGGTACCGCCGCGCGAATCCACCCAGCGCGTGGATGGTGCTGGCCAGCTTCCCCTCCAGCAGCCTCAATCCGTCACGCATCAGGATCAGCTCGGCGTTGTCCGTCACATAGCAACTCGTCGCGCCCAGGTGCAAAATGTCGCTCACCTCGGGGCACACATCCCCCAGCGCGTGCAGGTGCGCCATCACATCGTGCCGTAGCCGTTTCTCATGCCGCGCCACCTCGCCGAAGTCGATGTCGTCCAGGTGCTTTTTCAGCGCCTCCAGCTGGCTGGGCTTGATCCGCGCCGACCGCCCGTCATCCGCCAGCAAACCCAGCTCCGCCTCGGATTCCGCCAGCGCCAGCCACAGCCGCCGCCATGTCCCGTGACGGTTCTGCGGCGTGAAGATCCCCACCATCTCCGGGCTGGCGTACCGGGTGATCAGGGGCACATCCAGGTCGCCCAGCAGGCTGGCCATCGCTTCTGACTTGAGGAAATCTTTCATCGTCAACCCTTTTCCTGCCCGCTACCCCGCGCGCGACCCGCCGCTTGGGAAAATATCCCGCCGGTGGCACCACCGGCACCAAAACCCTGAAAATTTCCGCCCCCGGGGTTGCCCTGCTCCCGCCCGGTGGTCCCTCGTGGGGTAGGGTTGCTCCGGAAGGATTTCCATTCTGTCGGGCTACCCGTGCATCCCCTGCCCGGCCCGTCAGCACCCCGCTGGAGGAACAGCACCATGCGCCGCACCGTCCAATTCATCCTGGGGCTCGCCGTCGCCCTGGGCCTGGTGGCCTTCAACGCCACCGAGGTCAAGGCCCAGGGGGCAGACCCCCGCCTGCCACGGATGTTCTACTACCCCTACCACTACTTCCCCCACAGCTACGCCCCCAGCATGGGGCCCAAA
>CAWUOE010000776.1:0-1560 GCA_963923355.1 uncultured Gemmataceae bacterium
GTCAGGAGGGGCAAACGCGCCCGTTTGGTTTTCAGCCACCGGGCGGTGAAGGATCGCCAAATGGAAACCGGCAAGCGTGCGGTGGCCTTCGCTTGGACAGGGATTTTGCCGGGGTTCATGGCAAGGTGATCACGGCAGGCTTTCTTCCCGCAGTTCCTTTTCCGCCTGGAGGTTCAGATAAAGACCGTGCGGGTGGTTTCCATTGTTGATTTTTACCAGAACCTCATTCGTGCCTTTTTGCAACCGGATTGCGGGACGGAACATGCCGGGGCTTGCGGCATTGTGACCTCGGTCCTCGTGCACCTGTTTGCCGTTCACCCACACCCGGCTGCAATCATCTGCGCCAAGCACCAGGGTCGCGGATTGGTCTACCGGGCTGTTGATACGGGCCACCAGGTAAGAGACCGATTCGGTGCCCTGGTCCCCGTACCAGCTTTGAAGGTCGATATAACCATTCTGTCCCGGGCTGATATTTTTCCAGGAAACATTCCCGTGTTTACCCGGATAGCTGGCCAAAAAATCACGTGATTTTTCTGGTGGATATTCGCGGTCGAAGCCGGCGTCTCCCATCCCGTTGTCGAATGGTCCGATGATTTTCAAACGGCCCGGCGTGAGTGAGGCGGTGCGCAGCGTGGTCAGGAATTCGACCAGATCCACCAGGTCATCCTCGGACAGATGGGCGACGAGGTTGGCGGGCATGATCGATTCCTGTGATTTGCCGCGCTCCTCGATCTCCGCCTTGGGAATACGGAAATCCTTCCCATTGGCGTCCCGCAGCGTGACGGCATCCGCAGTTTCTTCGGCCAACAGCCCGGATATCGTTTGTCCCTTGGTGGTGGTGATCACCTGGGTGAGGTACTGGTCCGCGATGGCCTTGCTGGGTGAAAGGATGGAATCATACAGATTTTCCCGGCTGGCCTTGAGGCCGATCAGGGAGAGGTCTGGGCCGATACGACCACCCTGCCCTCCCAGCAGGTGGCACTTGGCGCATTGCAGATCGCTTTTGGCGCTGCCGTCCCACAATTTGCGGCCTTTGGCCGCGTTGCCATTTCTTTTGGCTAATTCGGCCGACGCGGGTAGTTTTTTGGGATCCAGTTTTCCCGGCGCCGGAAAGGCGGCGGCACCCTCCCGGCGCAGATCCGCAAACGAACTGTTGCGGATGATGCGTCCCACCTGCGGGATCACCGAGCCCGGCAGTTTGCCGGCCTGCTGTCTGCTGATCAAATAGCGGCCCCCAGCCAGGGTTCCGGCCAGGGTTTCCGCGGCCGCGGATTGCCGATCACTTTGGGGGCTTTCCAGCAGCCCCTTCAAGGCATCCAGGGCGCGCTTGGCCAAAGGAGTCTGATTATTTCCCGGAAGGAATTCACCCAGCGTCCGGATGGCAACCAGATTCACCCCGTCGGCCTCAGCCAGCTTCAGCAGGCTTTCCAATGCTTCGGGTGAACCGATTCGCCCCAGGGCCCGGATGGCGGTTTCCCGCGCGGGCACCGCCAGGTTGGCGGTAAAAGCCAGTTCGCTGGCAAGGCCCTGCCGGTCCTGCAACCGGCCGGCGGCAATAAG
>CAWUOE010000777.1:0-1560 GCA_963923355.1 uncultured Gemmataceae bacterium
TACAGGCCGCGTTCCTCGGGCAGATACCCCACTCGGTCGCTGGCACATTTCTCCCGGACGGACCCCAACACCTCCACGGTGCCCTCCTCGGGCTCGTACAGGCGGGTGATCAGGCGTAGCGAGGTGGTTTTCCCCGACCCGTTGGGGCCGAGAAAGCCGGTGATGGTGCTCCCCCGCACGCACAGGTCAAGCCGGTCGACCGCCACTTTCCTGCCGAAGCGTTTGGTGGCTTGGGTCAAGACTACGGCAGGGTTCATGGGGCTGGTTCCGTGTCAGTCGGACCGGGCGCCCCGTCACCTGGATTTCCGACTTTCCTGCCGGCTCTTTCCAGTGCGAGGCGCAAGGCGAATTCCACCTGGGCGTTCAAGGAACGCAGATCATCCCGTGCCCACCGCTCCATGGCGGCATGGACCTCGGGGTTGAGCCGCAACAGAAATGTTTTCCGTTCAGCCAAGTGGAAGATTCCCGTATCAACCAGTGTACAGGGAACCGGTGTTCACCACCGGTTGAGGGTCCTTGTCGCCGCAAAGGACCACCAGGAGGTTGCTGACCATGGCGGCCCGGCGTTCGTCGTCCAGCTTGACTTTGCCTTCCGAGTCGAGTCGTTCCAGCGCCATTTCCACCATGCCCACCGCGCCATCGACAATGATGCGGCGGGCGGCCAAGATGGCGCTGGCCTGCTGCCGGCGAAGCATCACGGCCGCAATCTCGGGGGCGTAGGCCAGGATGCTGATTCGAGCCTCCAGCACCTCCACCCCGGCTGCGGAAAGGCGGTCACGCAATTCGGTCTGCAGTTCCTCGCCCACCTTGTCGGGATTGCCGCGCAGGCTGATCCTGGCGTCATCGTGGGTGTCGTAGGGGTGTTTGCTGGCGAGATTACGCAGGGCTGATTCGCTTTGGATGTGGACAAACTCCTCGTAGTTGTCCACATCGAACAGGGCGCGCGCGCTGTCCACCACCCTCCAGACCACCACGGCGGCGATTTCAATGGGGTTACCATCCAGGTCATTAACTTTGGCCGGCTGGCGCCGCTTTGGGCCGGTGGCGGTGGTGACGTTTCCCGCAGCATCCTTGGTGGTGGTGGACTCCGCCTGGCTGCCAGTTTCAAAGGTACGCACGCGCAGGGACACCAGGCGCTTCAGATAAAACGGATTCACCCAGAAGAAGCCGGCCTCCCTCAGGGTACCGATATATTCGCCGAACAGGGTCAGCACCCTGGATTGATTGGGGTTAACCACCACCAATCCAATCAGGATCAAAATCCCGACCAAATCAGAAAGGAGCACCAGACCAATGCTGCCCACGATTTGCACCGCGGACCAATTCCGGAAATGGGGGGCGGTGAATAAAAGACTCATGGGGCCTGCCAAAAGGAAACCCAGTCCGACCAAGAGGGGCAAATAACCTGAACGGGCTGAAATCACTCGGTCCTGGATCATGGTGAACTCCTTGGCCAGCCATGCATTTGAGCCGGATGTCAAAATGATATCACCTTGAAATCATGCGTCAAGGGTTGGGGATCACAGGAAAAAGACGCACCAAACCGCCGCAAGGATAAAC
>CAWUOE010000778.1:0-1557 GCA_963923355.1 uncultured Gemmataceae bacterium
TCGGTGATTCACCCATCCTGCCTGGAATTTACTGGACCCATGTTCTCTACACACTCCTCTATGCCTTGATCTACATGGCCGTGCCACTCATGCTGGGTCTGCTCCTGTTCGAAGGACGGGATGTGGGCTGACTTGGGCGAGCCACTGGCCACGTTTCAATCAACCACTTTCCCACGGATGGGAAAGTCTGTTGAATCAATGACCCTCCCCACAGGGGGACTCCGGTGATGGCCCGAAAGGTGCAGGATCGCACCAGCGAAACCGCCACCCAACCCGAGGCACTCCATCGGGTTTTGGCATTCCTCCAATTCGAAGCCGGTGACGCGACACCCGCCCGGGTTCTGGCGGTTCTCTCGGTCATTCCCCTGGCCTTGGTGATTGTGGTGGTGGGTATTGGAGCCGAATGGCTCACCCGGGGTGGACACATCCCAGCGCTTCAAAACCAGACCGTTGCCCTCCAACAGGAATTTGGTGGTCAGGTTCCCTACGGGCACTGGGTCGACAAACAACTCGAGGGGCTTGCCCCCCACAAAGCCCCGTGGGACCCTGCAGCCGATTTGGGCCTCGCCGGCCTGGCCATCAACGCAAGGGCTTGGAACCGGGCCTCCTCGCCGTTTTGGACAGCCATGAACTGGGCCATCCCGTTCGCCAGCGAGGGTGATCCCGCAAACCTCCGTGTGCCCCTGTTGCTTGTCTCCTTGGGTGTGATCTGTTTCAGCCTGGTGGTGACCTGGATCATCCTTCACACCGTATCCGAATTGTCCGCGGCACGCGCCGCCAGTGGGGTGGCCACACGTTTGCGCCTCGCGGTCTACCACCACGCGATACGGCTGGGCGACCCGGATCTGGCCGGAGCGGAAGCCAACTCCCTGTTCTCAAACCAGCTCAACACCCTGGAGGAAGTCCTCCGCCGCCTGCAGGGTGCCCGCAGCCGCTGCCTGACCGGTATCGTCGCCTTCGGTGCGCTGGCCTTGGTGATTGATCCTTGGCTGGCATTGGCTGGCCTCGCATGCCTGGGCCTGACATGGGCTCTGGCCATGCTGGTGCGTGAAAACACACGTTCCCGCGCCTCCCACCGCGAAAACCAGGCCCGCCAATCCCTCAAATTGGTCCGCGACAGCGTCAACCAATCGCGGCTGATCCGCTCCCTTGGCATGGAGGTTCCCCAGCATGTGAAGGTGGAATACTGGCTCGACAGCGCCGAAATCGCCCACACCGCCAGCAGGCGGGCCTTGGCTATGGGCTGGCTGATGGTAGCCCTCGCGGTCACGGGCATCGGTTCATCATGGCTCTTTCTGGCGGCTTGTGAGGTGCATGCCGGGGTGGTGGAGGCCGGTCTGGCGGCTGTCCAGGCCGCTGCGATGGGAGGACTGATGATCTGGATGCGCGGACTTGGCAGGATCCGCCGTCAGGCCATGGAGGCGTCCTCCTGTGCCGCCGAAATACTCGAATTCCTGGATAAACGAGCGGTCATCATTCCGTCAGGCGAGCAGGAAAAAATTGGCCCGCTGGCCGAGGCCATCGAGTTCGATGGTGTCACCGTGGCCGACAGGGAGC
>CAWUOE010000779.1:0-1549 GCA_963923355.1 uncultured Gemmataceae bacterium
AGATGTGTATAAGAGACAGGCCCTGGGCCAGGATTTCGAAACAGCTCAGATTGCCCTGCGATTGGTCAAATTGGGGGATCGTGATTGCGGCTTGGGTGAGCAGATTGTCCGTGAATTCGTGCTGCCAGATGGCGCGCGGAACTGGTATCTGGATGTACCCGAACCGGGTACCGATTACTGCGTGGATGTGGGTTTCAGGAGCAAGAACGGGCGTTTTTATTGCATGGGGCGTTCCAATTCAGTTTCTACCCCCCGGGTAGCGTGGGGGGATCAGGCTGAAAACTGCTGGACTGAACAGGATAACCGGGATGCGGAAAGGCTCTTTGCCCTGTCCGGCGGCCTGCAACCCAATGCTGGAAGTTCCGAGTTGCGTCATTTTTTTGAGGACAAGCTTGGGCACAACCCCGGCTCCCCCGCGGTGACCAGTCTTGGCTCGGGAGGTTTTGGATTCCTCGGCAAGGACCGGAATTTTACGTTCAACCTGGATGCCGATCTGGTTGTTCATGGCACTACAGAGCCTTCGGCCAAAGTTACTTTCCAAGGCGAACCGATACCATTGAGGCCTGATGGCACTTTCAGCTTGAGATTCAAGCTTGAAGATGGTCGGCACATCATGCCAGCGGTCTCGGTTTCCTGCACCGGAATGGAAGAAAGAACCATTGTTCTCGCGGTCGAGCGCAATACGAAGACTCTCGAACCGGTTGTCCACGAGGAAGAGGAATAAACCCAGACGTTTGAGTGATTTGCTTCCCAAACGTGGGCAATACCCAACCGGACTGCTTGAAAGGGCATCTCAGCCTGATTCGGTTGGGACGCCATTGCATGGGCACCCGTTGGGAAGTTGTGGTACCCGCGGGGGTGAAGGAACCCGTCTCCTGGGCTGATGGCGCTTTTGAAGCCTTGGATCAAGAAGAATTACGGCTCTCCGTTTTTCGCAACGATAGCGAGGTTTCCAGATTAAACCGCCTCCCGGTCGGTTCCCCACGGAGGCTTTCGGATTCGCTTTTTCAATTGCTCGAACGATGCGTTAATTGGTGGGGACAAACAGAAGGTTGTCTGGATGTAGCAGCGGGTGCCATGATCGAGGGATGGGGTTTTTTGAACGGACCTCCCAGAGTACCCGAATCGGATTTAAGGCAATTCTGGGTGACTGAGGGAGGGATCAGGCGCCTTTCCTTGGATAGCGAAAAAAAAACGGCAACCTGGCTTGCGGCAGGCGGTGGCCTGAATCTGGGTGCGGTCGGCAAGGGTTATGGTTTGGATCGGATGGCCAAGATTCTTCAGAGGGCAGATTGGCCTTCAGGCCTGATCCATGGCGGTAGAAGCAGTGTCCTCGCATGGGGGATTCCCCCCGGTGAAAAATGCGGCTGGAGGGTAGCGATTCGCCATCCTGCGCGCGATTCTGTCTTGGCGGAAGTCGAGTTGATGGATCAGGCCATGGGGACTTCGGCGGCGACCTACAAACATCTCGAATACAATGGTCAGCGATTGGGGCATGTCCTGGATCCCAGAACCGCATGGCCAGCGATGGATACTCTGACTGTAAGCG
>CAWUOE010000780.1:0-1543 GCA_963923355.1 uncultured Gemmataceae bacterium
GCAAGGGGGGTCACGAGCCGGAGGATCCCGCGCAGACGGGGATCTACAAGGTGTACCGGGCGATCCTGATGCCCTTGCTGGAATCGAAGCGCCTGGCATGGGGTCTCATTTTCGCCACGAGCGGGCTGCTGATGGCGTCGATGGCGCTGCCCGCGCTGGGCCTGGTGCCGCTGAAGATGCTGCCTTTTGACAACAAGAACGAGCTGCAGGTGCTGGTGGACCTGCCCGAGGGCAGCACCATGGAGAAGACGGACGCGGTGCTGCAGGAGATGGCGGACCTGGTCTGTTCGGCGAACGAGGTGCGGGAGGTGCTCAGCTACGCGGGTACATCCTCGCCCATGGACTTCAACGGGATGGTGCGCCACTACTACCTGCGCCACGAGCCGCACCGGGGCGACCTGCGGGTGAACCTGCTGCCGCGGGAGGAGCGCAAGGCGATGAGCCACGAGGTGGCGTTGCGGCTGCGGCCGGGGCTTCAGGAAATCGCCAACCGGCACCGGGCAGTGTTGCAGATCGTGGAGGTGCCACCGGGACCGCCGGTGCTGAACACGCTGGTGGCGGAGGTGTACCCGTGGCCGGGACAGACGCTTGAATCCTTCCGCGCGGACACGGTTCACCTGCGGCGGCAGTTCGAGGGTGAACCGGGCGTGGTGGATGTGGACGACACCTTCGAGGAGCCCCGGGACCGTCTGGTGTTCCGGGTGGACCGGGAGAAGGCGTCGCTCACCGGGGTGAGTGTGGAGGAAATTGCCAACACCCTGCGTGTGGGGCTGGATGGCATGACCCCGGGCGAGGGCAATGTGCAGCACTTCCGCGCCGGAGCGGCGCACCTGCCAAGGGAGTTGAATCCCCTGTCCATCCTGGTGCAACTGCCCCAGGCCCAGCGGGGCGGGGTGGCCGACCTGACCCGGCTGGGGGTGAAAACCCCCACAGGCAAGATTGTCCAGATTAGCGAACTGGGCGCGTTTGAACGGCTGCCGGCCGAGCAGATGATCTACCACAAGAACCAGCGCCGGGTGGCGTTTGTGCAGGCAGACACGGCGGGCCGCACGCCGGCCGAGGCGGTGCTGGGTCTGATGTTCCGGCATGCCAAGAACCCGTGCCCGGGGGGCGCCGAGGTGGTGTGGACGGGTGAGGGGGAATGGAAGATCACGCTGGATGTCTTCCGGGACCTGGGGCTGGCGTTCGCGGGAGCGATGCTGCTGATCTACATCCTGATGGTGCAGCAGACGGGCAGCTACCTGATCCCGCTGGTGCAGATGATCTCCATCCCGCTCACCATCATCGGCATCATGCCGGGGTTCTGGCTGCTGAACCTGTATGTGGGCAACACCATTGGTGGCTATGCCAACCCGGTCTACTTCACGGCCACGGCGATGATCGGCATGATCGCGTTGGCCGGCATCGCCGACCGCAACGCCATCCTGCTGATCGATTTCATCCAGCATGTGCGGGCCCGGGGCGCCAGCCTGAAGGACGCGCTGGTGGAATCGGGCGCGGTGCGTATCCGGCCGATTCTGCTCACGGCGGGCGCTGCCATGCT
>CAWUOE010000781.1:0-1539 GCA_963923355.1 uncultured Gemmataceae bacterium
CTGTAGCACCGCCTCGAGTCGTTCACCTTCCTTGCGAGCAAAGGTGAAGGGTATATCCGTGGTGGGTGATTTGGCAGAATCCTTGACCAGCTTGGACAGGAACTCGGGAATTCCGCCCGGGTGGCTCAGGTCATGGGTTTGACCCGTGGTCTTGTCCTCGAAAGACAGTTTCAGGCCCGCATGGATGTACGACATGTCCTCGAGGTGGGACTTGATCGTTTCAGGATCCAGAATAGTCTTGGGGAAAATGTCCCCATCGGGCTGAAAATAAATGGTGGTTCCGTGCTGCCGGCTAGGGCCCAGTTTCTCAATACTGCCATGCGCCTTGCCCCGGCGAAACTCCTGGCGCCACTCATGGCCGTCGCGACGGATCGTGGCAACCATCCGCCTGGAAAGGGCGTTCACCACGGACGAGCCAACACCATGCAAGCCCCCGGAGTGGATGTAGTTCTCCCCCTCGCCAAACTTTGCGCCGGAGTGAAGCGTGGTGAGGATCAATTCCAATGCGGATTTGCCGAATTTAGGGTGCTTATCCACCGGGATTCCGCGCCCGTTGTCCTCAACCGTGACCCCCTGGCCATCCTTGTCGAGAGTCACCGTGATGGCGGTGGCATGACCGTTGAGGTATTCATCCACGGCGTTGTCGACGATTTCCCACACCATGTGGTGAAGGCCCTTGCCGTCGGTACCGCCGATGTACATGGCAGGGCGCTTGCGAACCGGCTCAAGCCCCTCCAGCACCTGGATGTCTTTCGCTGAATATCCTGAGCTGCTCATTGCTGGCGTGTCTTCCCGATGATCTGAAATAAGCTTCAAGTGCCGACAGGATCACCCGATCCCTGAAAATCAGTCAAACAGGTCCTTTTGCTCGCGATTGGATCTGGACGACTTGGGGGGAGCGGGCGCTTCCCCCACCTCATCCCAATTCACAGGAGTGAGCGGGGGTGGCACAACCCGGGACAGCCCTGCCCGCTTGACCACATCGACTCCCTTTCCACCGCGACTTACTGTGCTGGTTCGGCTGGTGAACTCGTGGGTGCGGCCGCCAGCGGTCTCCAAAACGAACAGTTCACGGCTGTTGCCAGGGACCATTCCACCGAGAACCTCGTCCCCCTTGTCCAGCCTGATCGCTATCACACCCTTTCCAGCACCGCTCAAAACTGGGATCTCGTCGGTTGGAAAATGGATCATCCGGCCCTTGGCACTTGCCAAAAAGAGCGTGTTGCCACCGCGAACCAGGGAAGCGAATACCACCTTTTCGCCAGCCCCCAGGCGAACAGACCTGCGCCCGGCCTTGGTGCTGAGGGCGCAGAAAGGTTCAAAAGCGGTTCGCACCACCATCCCCGCGCTAGTCGCCACCAACAACCACGGGCCGTCCTTTTCCGAATGATGCCCGATGAAACGGGGATCGGTGGTCAGGGCTGAAATCACCCGGGTCTGGTCGGCAATCTTGAAAAACTTGACGATCGGCTCGCCGTAGCCGGTGCTGGCGGGAATGTCATGGATCCGCTGGGTGTAGGCTGTGCCATCCTCACTGAT
>CAWUOE010000782.1:0-1524 GCA_963923355.1 uncultured Gemmataceae bacterium
CGGGCTGTGCTTGGGACTGACCGGAAGGCTGCGGTTGGCTTTCCGGTTTTGTCCCCCGTTGGGCATTGAAGAAATCCTGGCTGGCTTTCATCAGGGTCACCAAACGGGTATCCAGGCTGATTGGTCCGCCAGAAAAGGCCCGCGAATCCGCCATATCCAGCAGGACGAATGGCAGCTGGATGGCCAAAACCCTGGCTGAATGGCCCACCAACTGGGTGCGTGGGGAATCCCAGGGCATATCCCCGGTGGTGTCGGGGGACACACCCTTGATCATGACGAAAGCGCCCAGCTCGAGGTCATCCTCCTGCATGTTGCCGCGGGATCGTTTGCCGGCCCTTCCGGTCCAGAATTCGAGCGCCTGCTCGTCTTCCAGGGCTTTGATGCCCGGAAAACCGTCCATCAGGACCTCATCCAGCGTGAGGGCGGAACGGATTCGAGCCAAAAGGGTTTTGATCACCGAGCACGACCCTGGCTGTGTTTTGCCCGCCCGCAAGCGGCGGAGTGCCACTTTCAGAGGATGGTAATTGCTCATGGTGCCGCCTCCTGTGTCAGTTCGGACCAACTTCACATGGCATGAAGGCCCCATTCTACCCGAATGAGGCCGACGGTTTGTTTGCCGACCGAAGGACAAAAACCCCCAACATGCCAAAACCACGGCGGGTGCCACAGGAGAATTCGCGGCATGCGGCTCGTTTTTTCATCCGGCTGGTTTCAGGTTCAATAATCCTTGGGCAGGCTTCGCTATTCTGGAGTGAAAGAACCGTGGTTCCGGGACAGACATGAACGCGCTGAAGGAAATCCTGGTTCAAAGGCTGCGCCAAGTGCGCGAGCGGATGGAGCGTGCCTGCGCGCGTGCCGGACGTTCCCCGGACAGCGTGACCCTGGTGGCAGTGACGAAAACGGTGGAGCCTGAAGTGGCCGCCGACCTGCTGACCTTGGGTGTGACGGATTTTGGCGAGAACCGTCCGCAGGAGTTATGGCGCAAGGCGGCGGCAGTTCCCGCTGGCAGATGGCACCTGATTGGTCACCTGCAGCGCAACAAGGTGGACAAAACCCTGTCCCAGGCAACTTTGATCCATTCGGTGGACAGCTTGCGATTGCTGGAAGCCATTGAGGCGGAAGCGATGCGACAGGGCCGACCCGCCGGCGTGTTGCTGGAGGTGAACTGCAGCGGTGAGGAGGCCAAACAGGGCTTCGAGCCGGATCAGGTTTTGGAATTGGCCGACAAAATAAGCAGCCTGAGACAGGTGGGAGTTCGTGGATTGATGACCATGGCCGCGCTCACGGACGACCCGGAAAAAGCGCGGCCGGCATTCCGGCACCTCGCCGCTATCGCCGCTTCCCTGCGGACAAAACTGGCCGGAACTCCGCACACCATGGATCAGCTCAGCATGGGGATGAGTGGGGATTTCGAGGTGGCCATCGAGGAAGGCGCCACGCTGATTCGGGTAGGCACCACGCTGGTGGGGGACCTTCCGCCGCCATGAGTTGCCCCGTGAAGGTGACCGATCACCAGGAAGGCTG
>CAWUOE010000783.1:0-1522 GCA_963923355.1 uncultured Gemmataceae bacterium
TAGCGTAGCGTCTCGTGGGCTCGGAGATGTGTATAAGAGACAGCCGGAGGAGGGGTGACAGCGGCGGGATCCTCCTTGCCCACCAGCAGCACGCGGGCGGGGCCATCCTTCACTTCGACTTTCACGGTGAGGGGTTTGTCCAATCCGCGCTCTGCCAATTGATCATCCGCCAGGCTGAGCCAGGAGCGGGCGGAGGGGTTCAACAGGGAGCGGACCAGATCCTGGGCCTGGGGGCTGGCGACCGTGTCGAACGGGCCCTGGATTTTCCAGGTGGTGTCACCCACCGGCTGGTCGACAGAGGGGGTGATGGCCGGCGGCTGGGGGATCAGTTTGAACTCGGCCCCATCAGGCCGGCGGATGGTGATGGCGGTGAGATCCTTTTCATTGAGATTCCACAGGGATCGGGGCACGAAGGCCAGGGCATCCCGATCGAGCGAGGTCTTCAACTCCGGGGCGAGGGTCACCACCAGGGACTCGCCCGGCTTTTGCCCGCCGGCATTGCCATCGAGTTCGGCGCGGGCGAAGACGCCCGGTTTGCCGGCGCGGTCCTTGCCCAGGAACAGCTTGGCAATCTGGGCGGGTTTTCCATCCGGGGAAACAGTCAGGCTGAGGGAAGTGGCGCCGGCACCCAAACCATATTCGGCGGCGAGCTTGTCTGCGGTGACGCTGTCGGAAACAAAGTCCGCGGCCCGGGCGGTGACGGCTGCGGAAAGGAGTTTATCCACCTCGCCGGCATCAGCCTCGCCTGCGGGGGTTTCCACCATCCAAGGTTTGCCCTTTTCCCTTTTCAGGGCCAGTTTCTTGCCGGCCCGTTCGAGTGTGATGGCGGTCACGGCGGACTGGTCGATATCGAAGAGCTGGGTGGAGCGGTAGTCGCCGGCCTGGCGGGCGGTGACGGCAGCGATCTGATTTTCGGGCTGGTCCTTCAGGCCGTTGTCCACCTTGTTGATGCGGGGAAGGTTTTCGGAACGGACCATGATCTTGTTGGCCGCGGCATCAAGGTTGCCCACCTCGAAGACCACCTGACGGGTCCATTTGGGGGCATCACCCTCGGCGGGCGCGGGCTTGGACGGATCGGTTTCGCGGACTGTCAGCTCGATGCGGGTTTTGGGTTTGTCCAATCCGGCGGAAGCGAGGCCGGCAGCCAGGTCCTTGGCCTCCGGCTCCTCCACATCGGCCTCCTTGGCTTCCAGCCCCTCCAGCTTGCCAATGAGAGACTCCACCTTGGCGCCGTCGGCCAGTCGGGTGAAGGGGGATTCCAACTGCCATTTGCCGTCTTTTTTGGACAAGGTGACTGGCGCCGGGTGGGCCGTGCCCGAGACCTGGACCTTTTCCACATCGGCCACCTTGAAGCGGGCCAGCTTGGCGTCGCGCAGTTTGGCCCGGGAAACGAATACCTGGTTCACCTTGTCGGCCTTCACCTCAAACACCTGGGGGTTGTCGGCCAGTTGGGCGAACAGGAATTCCTCCTTGACCACTTCCTCCCGGGGGGGGAGTTGCATCCCGGGAGGCAGGCCGGGAG
>CAWUOE010000784.1:0-1514 GCA_963923355.1 uncultured Gemmataceae bacterium
TCCCCACACCTGACTTACCCAAGGGCAACCGATGACCATTCTTCCGTCACGTCATGGTTTGCCTTTACCAACCGACCGTGAGGAACTGCTGACACTCTTTTTGGGTGTCCGTGAACAAACGGATTGCCTTTGTGAGCCGTTGGCTGTCGAGGACCACCAACTGCAATCGATGCCGGACTGCAGTCCACCCAAGTGGCACCTGGCTCACACCACGTGGTTTTTTGAAACCTTCGTGCTCCGGGAACGGGAAAAGGATTTCCAGCCGCACCACCCGCTGTTTCACTTCCTGTTCAATTCGTACTACGAGGCGGAAGGACCCCGCTGGCCCAGAGCGCAAAGGGGCCAACTCTCACGACCCACCGTGGAGGAGGTTCGCCAGTACCGCGAGGCGGTCAACCGCCGGATGGCGGGTTTGCTGGAGACCGTCAGCACCGCGACTTTCGAGGAAATTAGACCGATCCTCGAACTGGGTCTGCACCATGAGCAGCAGCACCAAGAACTTCTTTTGACCGACCTGAAGCACGCCTTCGCCCAAAATCCGCTGCGTCCTGTGTACCGCCAAGGTCACCCGGTTCACGCCTCCGCGGCAAGCGCCTGCCACACGGGATGGATCGAACAGCCCGGCGGGATGGTCTGGATCGGGCATCGGGGCCCCGGGTTCGCCTTTGACAACGAAGCGCCCAGGCACCAGCAGTTCCTGCGCCCCTTCCGCATCGCCGACAAGCCGGTGAGCAACGGCGAGTTCCAGGCTTTCCTGCGCGCGGGCGGTTACGAGCGGCCTGAATTCTGGCTGTCCGATGGCTGGGCCTGCCGCAAGGCGCAGCAATGGTCCGGACCGCTGTACTGGGAACAGCGTGAGAATGGCTGGTGGCACTTCACCCTGGAAGGCTGCCGCCCTGTCGAAGCGCATGAACCGATCAGCCACCTGAGCTACTACGAGGCGGACGCCTTCGCCCGCTGGGCTGAATGCAGGCTGCCCACCGAAGTGGAATGGGAGATGGCCTGCGGCCCCCTGATGCTTGGTTCCCGCCAGCAGGGTTTCCATCCCGCCGCTGGTGCCGGGCTTCCCGGCCAGGTTTGGGAATGGACCTCGAGCCCGTACACAGCCTACCCGGGCTACCGCCCAGCTGCCGGAGCCTTGGGGGAATACAACGGCAAATTCATGTGCAACCAGATGGTTCTGCGGGGGGCATCCTGCGCGACCCCCTCGCATCCGCTGCAGCACAGCCGTCCCACCTACCGCAACTTCTTTCCGCCCGACGCCCGCTGGCAATTCACCGGCCTGAGACTCGCCAAGGACATGCACCCATGACAGCCCGCACCCAAGCCTACCCAGCCTTCGCCCCGGCGGCAGCCCGTGTCACGCGCACCGTGCGTCCGCAGGGGCTGAAGTCGGCATTCCTGCGCGACATGGTCGCCGGCCTTTCCAAATCACCCAAACAAACCTCTCCCAAGTATTTTTATGACGCGAGGGGCTCCGAGCTGTTTGAGCGGATCATGGAGTTGCCGGAGTA
>CAWUOE010000785.1:0-1514 GCA_963923355.1 uncultured Gemmataceae bacterium
CAGTGCCGGCCCCAGCGTTCGCCGTAGCGTGGAGATTCCAGCAAGCGGTCAATCAAGGTATACCATTCCCGATCGTTCCACGGGGTGAGGTTGGCGAGAGCCTGTCCCATTTCGCCAGGGGTGGGGGGGAGGCCGGTCAAGTCAAAATAAAGCCGGCGAATCAGGGCGTGTGTGTCTGCTTGGCCCACCGGCTTGAGCCCCTTGGATTTCCTGGCGGCTTCCAGGAAACGATCGATCGGATTTTCTTGCCCGGCTATGTTGTCCGGAACAGGAGGCTTGCGGACCGGCTGGAAAGCCCAGTGTTTTGGCTGGAAGGCTGGGTCGCCTGCTTCCGAGGTTTCGATTGGTTTCGGTGTTCCAGGGGCAGCGACGGGTATCCGGTATTTGGCGGAGAGGTGGGCTTCCACGCCCTGCCGTTCTTCTGAAGCCAAGGCCCGGTTCAGCAGAAACACCTCGGACACATCCCCGTCAAATCCGCGCAACCAGGAACGGGCGTGGCCCATGAAGAAACCCAGATCCGGTCGGCGGGCGAGGTCCGGTATGCCCGAATGTCCCTGCCAATTTTCTTGAGGGATTCCATTGATCCAGAATTGGGCTGAGGATGCCAAGGTTCCTTTGGAACGGGTCAGAATCAGGATGACCGGTGGCCCATCGAGCAACTGCGCTCCGGCTCTTTGGGATGGTGCTGCATCATGGCCAAACCCGCCAACCAGCACCGGCTTTCCCTGTTCCTGCGGGTTGATGCCCACAATGGCGCAGCGGGGCTTGCCAGGATTGACGGGACCGCTGGGTTCGCCGAACCCGGCAAGAAGGCCTTCGGGCGGCCCCTGGGTTCCGCGAACCCGAGTCACCAGAACCAAGGTGAACTCGGCATCGCCCAAAATGTTCGGGGCGGTGGCGGCATTACCACCCAGGCCGGTGGTTGGGTTGAAACGGACGGCAGGAAAACCGTAGATGTCGCTTTTGGCGATAAAGGTGCCTGGGCTGCCGGTGCCATCGGCCCGGGCCCCGGCGGTGGCAACGAGGTCATGGCCCCGTCCGGAAGAGTCTTCCCACACATGAACAGGCTGGCCGTTTTTCCAAGGAGTGCCATCCGACTTCAGCCAGATTTGCAGTGACGGGGCAAGCTGTTTTGAATTGGGTGGCAACGGATTGACAAAGTGGTTTGGAGACATTTTTCGGCTGGCAACTGGTTGATAGGCAGGCCAGGGTGCACCCGCGTTGACCCACGTGACAAGGTCAGCGATCAGCCGGGGGGGAAGAGCGGACTTGGGAGGCATGGCCAGTTTTGGATCTTTGCGATGAATCGCCTGGATCAGTGGGCTTTCTGAAGCTTTTCCGGGGATGAGTGCCGGGCCGGAATCACCACCCTTCAGCAGAGCCTCACGGGAATCAACCCGCAGGCCCCCGCGGGTGTTCTTCTGGCCGTGGCACTCGAAACAGTGCTGAATCAGGGTGGGCCGGATGCGGGATTCGAAAAATGAATCATCGATGGGAGTCACGGTGGTGCCAGT
>CAWUOE010000786.1:0-1507 GCA_963923355.1 uncultured Gemmataceae bacterium
GAGAGCTCCATGTGACTCCGGGGGCCATCAGCCTGGCGATTCGCCAGGGCCGGCAACTGGTGGCACTGGGCCTCACGTTTGAGGCGCTGCGGAGGGGGTAGCCAGGCCTTCGGTACCGTTGCAGGCCGGCCCCATCGAACCGACCACGGCGCCCCCCTTACGGATGATGGGCCGACCTGGCGCCAGCATCGTGGCATGAAAAAGCCCCCGGGGTTGCCGGGGGCGGATAATCAGCACGCTGGTGTTTTCCAGTACGGATCCTCCTCTTCCGTTGGCGCCGAACTAGGCCTAGCGCCCGTGCTATAGCAGAAATCCGCAAAGTCAGACAAAACAACATAACCATCACGCGCAAGGTGGACGCACTGGACATCACTGCGGGGCTCGCCATCCCACAAGTAAGCAACATCTGCATCCATTGGAAGCTGTTGGAGTTTGGCGATTAGGGCGGAAACTTTCATGAGTTGACTGGGGGTGTTTGAGCAGGTGTTTTGCGGCTTGCGCGGTACCGGGCGATCCGCTCACGGTTCCAGGCCCGGCCGGCATCGGTCTTCCGCCAGCAGTCGCGGCACAGGAGCCCGTAGCGCCCGCTGCGGCCTTGCCCGCAAGAGCAGAGCAGCGGCACCGCCGGGGGCAGCTCACCACGCAGCCTGGCGCGGTAGCGGGCCTGCTTGGCGGCGGGAGAGTCAGCCATGCCACTCGCCCTCGCGCTCGATGCGCACAATCTGAGCGGCTGGTGCCAGCTCAGCGAGGGCCAGGCGGGCGGCAGTGGCCGATGGCGCCACCAACCGCCAGGGGCGGCCGGTGGCAGTGTGGACGATGAAGGTGGGCATGGTCAGGCCTCGACAACTCGCAGATCAGAACGAGGGCAGCCAAAGACTGCGGCCAGTTCGTCACAAGCGGCAAGCGCTTCAGATTCGCTGTTCCAGCGGTTGTCATTTTCAACGCAGCCCCAACCCAGGAACTGAGGATCGTTGGTCCAGTTGTGGCTGTCGCTGCGGGTTTCGATGGCAAACATGGCGAAGATGGTAATGAATGGTGGGATGAAGCCCCCGGGATGGCCGGGGGCGGGGGTGTCAGCGGCCCAAGCAGCGCTTGGCGGGCTGCTCGCAAACCCAGCCGCCCTCTTCGCCGGGATAAGGAAGCGCAGGAGTGGGAAGTTGCCGAACCCAGATCATGCCTTGCTGAGCCTCTCGGTGGCCTTCAACCACTTCGGCATACATGACACCACCGGGGAACCAATCGGCCATGTGCGGCATGTCAACCCATACCTTCTGCCCGACGCGGAGAGTTTCGCCGGCTTGATCAAGGAGTTGATCCATTTTCAAAACCGGCGACGTGGCCGGACGAAGGGAGCGGAGGGCCTCCCCTCCGGTTCCCATAGTGTAACCCATACAGTCACACCGGCAACGGTCGCCGCCGGCCACTTCGCAACCTGTAACACTTGCCGTAACGCCTTCTACCGTGTGCAGGAGTGGTGCTGACCCCGGCAGAGCGTGACCGCCTGCCG
>CAWUOE010000787.1:0-1506 GCA_963923355.1 uncultured Gemmataceae bacterium
GGTGGTGGCAGGTGAAGGACCTGGCGCAGTTGCTGTACTCTTCGGAAGTGACAGGTGTGACGGTTCGCGACCGTCTGGAATACTGGCGTGCCTACCGGCGGTTGGGCGAGGATACCCGCACGCTGCGGATGATCGGGGCGCTTGTGCGGGCGAAATACCGCCGATACGCCGAGCACAACCGCAAGCTGAAGCTGAGGAAGGGCCAAACGGCGCATCCGGCCCCCCGCCAGGCCCCTGCTGAGAAGGCAGCCTAGGCCCGGAGTGAAGTAAAACCGGATCGGACGCCGATAAGACACGGATACAAGGAACACCGCCCGGGAGCGGAACCGATGCAAGGATGGGGAACAGGGGCATGGACATAGCCTTCTGCTACGAGAGCGTCCTTCCGGAGCGCGGCGGGTGCGAGATGTACATCGCGTCCCTGGCACGCCGGTTGGCCCAGGATGGTCACTCGCTGCACCTGTACGCCTCGCGCTGGGATGAGGCCAAACTGCCGAGGGGCATGCAGTTCCACCGGGTGGCGGTGTCGAACTGGCCACGGTCGCTGAGGCCCTGGCGTTTCGGTTCGGCGGTGCTGCGGGCCCTGGAGGACAAAGACCACGACGCCACCATCGGTTTCGACAAGACCTGGGGCCTGGACATCCTGTACCCGCAGGGCGGGCTGTATGCGGCCAGCGCCGAGCAGAACATCCTGAAGGAGCCCACAGAGGGTCGCCGGGATTTCATGCGGCTGGTCAAGAAGTTCGATCTGGCGCACCAGAGCTTCCTTGCCATCGAGCGGAAGCAGTACCTGGGCAAGCGGGGGTCGCTGGTCATCGCCATCAGCGAGATGGTTCGGGGGCATTTCCAGAAATATTACGGCATCCGGGGCGAGGACCTGAGGGTGGTGCGCATTGCCACCAATCCCGACCGGTTCAGCGAACAGGATCGCCCGTTGCGCCGCCACCAGGTGCGGGAGCAACACGGCATACGGCCCGAGGAGGTGGTGGCGCTTTTCTGCGGGATGAACTACCGCCTGAAGGGGCTGATCCCGCTTCTGCACGCGGTGGCGCTGCTGCCGAAGGAGCAGCCCTTCCGCCTGCTGGCGGTAGGAAGTTCCGACACCCGCGAGGTGCGGGCGGTGGCCCGGAAGCTGGGTGTGGAGGACCGTGTGGTGTTCGCGGGCTATTGTCCGGACATGCGGGACGGTTACTTCGCCGCCGACATGTTTGTGCACCCCACCTTTTATGATCCCTGCTCCCACGTTGTGCCCGAGGCCATGAGCTGTGGTCTGCCGGTCATCACCACGCGCTACAACGGCGCCAGCGAGTTGATGAGCCCGCCGCGGGAGGGATTCCTGGTGGATGATCCGCACCGGCACCATGAGCTGGCGGCCGCAATCAGCTACTTTTTCGACCCTGCAAAGCGCCAAGCCTGCGGACAGGCAGGCCGCAAGGCGGCGGGGCAGTGGACCTTCGAGCACCATTACCGGCAGATGCTGGATGTGTTTGAGGAGGCCCGGGAGCG
>CAWUOE010000788.1:0-1501 GCA_963923355.1 uncultured Gemmataceae bacterium
TGACCACGGAGCAGTTGGTCTGGAATGCGGAGGGGAGATTGCTGACCCACTCGCCCGACACCTACAAGATTCCGGCCATCGGGGATGTGCCGAAGGAGTTCCGGGTGAAGTTTTATGACGGCCCCAGCGGACCGACGGCCGCAGTGAAGGGATCCAAGGCGGTGGGTGAACCTCCGCTGATGCTGGCGATCAGCGTACGGGAGGCGATCAAGGATGCGGTGGCCGGATTTGGCGGGGAGGGTCCCGTGGAGTTGGCTTCGCCCTCGACCGGCGAAGCCGTCTTCTTGGCGATTCAAAAACGGGTCGCCGGCTGATGCCTCACATTCACGAGAAGATCGATTTCACGGTCAGCCTTTTCATTGTCCAAGACGGGAAGGTTCTGCTGATTCACCACAAAAAACTGGATGCCTGGTTGCCTATCGGTGGGCACATCGAGCTGGACGAAGATCCCGAGCAGGCCGCCTACCGCGAGGCGAAGGAGGAGTGTGGGCTCGAGATTGAGCTGATCGGGGAGCGGCCTCCGACCACCGGGCCGGGCACGAAGGCCCTGATTCGGCCCCGCTTTCTCGACATCCATCGGGTCAGCCCCACCCATGAGCACATTGGGATTATCTATCTGGCCCGTCCCAAGGCTGGAAAGGTCACCTTGGCGGCGGGTGAGCACCACGATATCCGCTGGTGCGCGAAAGAAGATCTCAATGGCCTGAAGCCTCCCATGAGCGAGGCCGTAAAGTACTACTGTCTGAAAGCCATCGAAGAAGGCTGAACAGGTTTAGCTACCGAAAAGCTTAGGCTTACGGTTTGCTGACCGTCTCGTAAAGGAGCCGGGTGGCAGAGGCAATGTCCTCGATACGGCTGAACTCCCCGGGGTTGTGGCTGATGCCGTCCCGGCTGGCGATGAAGAGCATGATGGTGGGGACCACGGGAGCCAGGATCGCCGCATCATGCAGGGCGCCGCTGCTGGTTTCCGGCAAGGCGGGCAGCGAAAGGCGGGTGGCGGCCGCACGGACGCGTTGGGCTAGTCCGGAATCCAAAGCCACTGCCGGGAGGGATTCCGTTTGGGTTAACTCGACCTTCAGCCCTCGCTTTTCCGAAGCCGCAGCGACAAGGGCGCGGATCCGGGTATCGCCCTTGGCCAAGGTGGCATCGTCGGGCGCACGCAGATCAATGGTGAAGCTGGCTGAAGAGGGGATGACGTTGACCGCGTTGGGTTCCACCCCGATCCGTCCCGTTGTGGCCACCACGCGCGGACCCAGGGCTGCGGCCACGGACTCCAGACCCGCAATGACTTCGGCGGCTCCGGCCAGCGCATCATGGCGATCGGCCATGCCGGTGGAGCCGGCGTGATTGGCCACACCCCGCAAGGTCACGGAGTACTGGCGCCGGCCGTTGATTCCGGTGACGAGAGCCACCGGCTCGTTCCTTTTCCACATGCCCGCCCCTTGCTCCACATGGAGTTCGAGAAAACCGAGGTAAGCGCCCGCACGTAGCCGGCCGGATT